>NZ_JBBEYH010000012.1:0-144940 GCF_050172695.1 Shinella sp. G-2
TCTATACGCGCGACGTCTTCGGACGGGACTGATCAGGCGAGCCAGGCCGGCAGGCGTGGCGGCGTCCGGCCGGTCAGGGCAATGCAGAAAACAACTATCCTCAAATCGAGCTAGAGCTAACGAGAAACAAGATGCCAAAGCAACATGCGAGGCCGAGCGGTCGTTCACCGCACCCAGAGCATAGCGGCAACGAGATAAACGACGTTGGGCGAGCCCTTCCCTTGCCTGCCTTTGGTGGAGCCTCGACCGAGGACCTCCGGTCGGTCTACGAGGCTGTTAGGACGGTGCTGTTTCAAAGGGAAGACATGCGCGTGAACGTTCCCTCTTCAGAACATACCGCTCATAAGCTTATCGCGACTAAAGACAGCTTAGCGATGACCTCGGGCTGAAACCCGACGAAGGTAGCAAGAAGTCGGGAATTGGCCTCAAGATCACGCCTCCGGCTTCGGTGGCCTCCAAAAGACAAACCCGGCGCGTCCGACCGCAAGCACAGAATATGGAGGTTGTTGAGCAGCCCCCTCGGCGGCATCGTGCATGATTTCAACAGCATGCTCACCGGTGCCCTCCGCACGGATTCGCTCGTCGCGGCTCCCGACGGGCAACTGCAAGTGCGATAATCGGCACAGGTACCGCCGAAGAATGCCGGCGAACTATCGCCGGCATTCTTTCCGGCCGATCAGGCTGCCTTCTCCAATCTACCAAGCATGTCGCCAAGCGTCACATGACCAAGGAAGCCGCCGGCGCTGGTGGCCTCCTCAGCATGCTCGATCGCATGGGCGAAGCGAACGGCAGGATCATCGAGCAGACGCTGATAGAGACCGTTCAGCGCCGGATAGGCAGTACGGTCAACCACCTTGTGGAAATCGTTCCAGCGGGCAATGCCCATGAAATAGGCGTCAGCCAGGCTCTTACCGTCGCCCACCAGCCATTTCCGGCCATCGAGGAGGGTCTCGAGCTGGGCGTGCGCGTGCTCGACCTTGGCAATGCCATAGGCGCGAAGGGCCTCGCGCGCCTCGTCCGTCAGCGGGTGCTCGATAGCATACCAGAGCGGACTGAAGGCATTGAAGAAGCAGGTGTTGAGAAACGCCAGCATCTGCTTCAATCGGTCGTCTTCGGGCGAGCCGGGGGCAAAGCCAAGACCCTTGTCGATCGTCTTTGCCGCGATATGGCCGAGAATGGCCATGCTTTCGCTGACCAGACGACCATCAGGCAACATCAGGGTTGGCGTCTCGCCGACCGCATTGATGCGCTTGTAGTCAACACCGGACACCGTCTCCGGCATATCGACACGGCAGAGATTGTATTGAACGCCGGACCATTCCAGCGCGACGATGGAGCCAAAGGAGCAGCCTTCCGGCACGCCGTAGAAGAGAGTAAGGGGCATTTGCCTGTCCTTTCATGTTGAATGTTGGTGACCACATCGATATGCCATTGGAGACGCCCAGCCTGTAGAGGCGTTTATTTCACCTTAAAGTCCACAGATGTGAACGATGGCTCTTAATCTCAACGACCTCGGAATCTTCGTACAGGCGGTAGAGCACGGCAGCTTCGCCGCAGCGGGACGTCGGCTCGGCATGCCGAAATCGACGATCAGCAAGCGGGTCGCGGAGCTGGAAGCGATGCTTGGTGCCCGCTTGATCCATCGCACCTCGCGCAGTTTTTCGCTGACAGATGTCGGGCGTGATTTCTTCGAACACGCACGCGCGAGCATTATCGAAGCCGAGAATGCCGAAACGATCGTACGCACGCGTCTCGGCGAACCGAGTGGCACGGTAAGGCTGACGACGTCGGTGCCAACGGCGCAGTTTACGCTGGCGCCGCTGCTGGACAGGCTGGCCGCACGGTATCCGAAGCTTCTGCTGTCACTGCATGTCACGGATCGCTTCGTCGATATCGTGCAGGAGGGTTTCGACATCGCCATCCGCAGCCATCAGCAGCCGCTGCCGGATTCGGCGCTGGTACAGCGGCGCATGGCCGCGCACGACTTCTACATCGTGGCCGCGCCCTCCTACCTGGATCGATACGGCCGGCCAGAAAAGCCGGCGGATCTGGCCGGCCACAACGCGATCGTTGCCAACGCAGCCGAAACATCGTGGCGGCTGCTGGCAGCCGATGGCACGCTTCAGCGGGCCTTGGTCAATCCGGTCATGGCCGCCGACGAGCCCTTCGTGCTGCTTAGGGCGGCCTCCTCCGGCATCGGGATCACCGTGCTGCCGACCTCGGTTTGTGCGACTGCTGTCATCGACGGCACGCTCGAGCGGGTGCTGCCGGAATGGACTGCCGGGCAGATCACGACCACCATCTTGATGCCGCACCGCCGCGGACAGCTGCCGGCGGTCCGCGCAGTGGTCGATTTTCTGCTGGAACATGCAGATGCACAGTCGGGCGTCTTGAACTCGCTCGCCAATGCGTGAACTCAGCTTTGTTCTTGTCGCCGCATGATTTTGGCACGACGATGAAGGGCGGTCTCGACATCACCCGGCCGGTTCCAAAGGGATACCGCGGAGCCAGGGTTCGCACCTGAACAACGGGCTGTGCAACCGCCACCTCGGCATTCAAGCCGAAGGACCTTGTCGATCTGACGATTACGGCCGCCGCGATGAAGGCTTTCAACCGGCTCGGCGCGCTGTTCGGGCTTTCACTCGCGGCCACACAATTTACGGCTCGCCGATCGTCTCAGCAGCAGTCAAAGCTCCAGAAACAGATCATTGCCTTCCGCGGGCACGGAACAACAGATCAACGCTTCCTCGTCAGAAACCACATAGGTGGGGCTAGATAGATAGCTGACCGCACCCTTTGCTATCTTCGTTTTGCAATCGCCACAGTGACCAGCGCGGCAACCAAACGGTGGACTCAGTCCACGCTTCTCCACAAGATCAAGCAATGGGCCATCGTCCGGCTTCCAACGAGCCTCCTTCCCCGATTTTGTGAGGATGACCCGGACCGGCTCCGTGGCGGCAGGCGCAGCGGAAGGAGCGCGCATGCCTGGTCCGGCGTCACGCTTCAAGCCGGATGGCCCGAAGGGCTCGGCGTGGATCCTGTTGTCGGCAATATTCAAGCGCCGCAAACTGTCATAGAGCGCCTGCATGAAGGAGGCAGGCCCGCACAGATAGAAATCGTGGTCACCAAAGGGCAAGCGCGCCTTCAGCAATTCTACGTCGATGCGGCCCGCTGCGTCATAACTCCCCTCGTCGGCGGATGAGGGCGCACTCAGGACCCGCACATCTCGGACAGAGCCCTGCCCACGCTCGACAAGTTCGGCAATCTCCACGTCAAATGCTCTTTCTTTGAACGTGCGAGACGATCTGAATAGCCAGACTGGACGACGGTAGCGTGTCCTGTCGCCCTCATGGATGACGTGGCGCAACATCGACAACAGCGGCGTAATGCCGATGCCGGCGGCAAGCAACACGGCCGGTCGGCTGCGTTCCATCGCATCGAGGGTGAAAGATCCGGCCGGCCCTAGCGTCTCGATTTCGTCACCTTCCCGCATGCCGTGCAAAAGGGCGGACGCCGTACCTTCGCGCTTCACGCTCAGCCGGTAATAACCGTCGGAGGGTGCGCTCGATACCGTGTAGCTGCGGTGGATAAAGCGATCTCGATCGGCGATCCGGACCGCGAGATGCTGCCCCGCCAGATGCGGGACAACCGCCTCACCATCCATCGGCGCAAGACACAGGGATCGAATCGTAGTGCTTTCTTCAACGATTGCATCGATGCGGAGCCGCCGCCATGTCGTTGCCTTGGCAGCCGCCCGGAGGCGGCCGTCCGCCTCCGGCCAGCTCCCGGTCATCAGAGTGCTCGGCGATATTCCGTTTTCCGCGAACGTCCACCGCATAGGCAGCGCATCGGGCCGCAGAACCACCGTCTCGGGGATGACCCGCCAGAGCCGCTCGGCGCCCTCGAACGCCGCGATTTCTGGACTTTCCAGAATGACCTCGGTTCGGCCGGCAATCTGAAGTACGTCGCCTTTCTCGTGGTCGATGAACAGCAGGCCAGCGCGCGCATTGACGAGGAGGTTGCCAAGCGTATTGAAGAACAGGTTGCCGTTGAAATCGGGAATGGTGAGCCCGCCGTCTGCGTCGATGCGCACGAAGCCCGGCCTGCCGCCGCGATGGGAGACATCGACCTGTCGGCCCTCGTTTTCGCGGTCTGCGTAGGAGGCAACGAAGAACGTATCGGCCGCCATAATGATCTGACGCGCGCGATCGCCCAGTTGGTCCGATACCACCGGCGCGTATGACGAGATCTCGGCCGGATCTCTGACGAACCGGAAATGCCGGTTCTGGATATAGCGTGGGCAGTTCCCGTAGCTGTCACCGACGACAACGGAAAATCGATCGTTCCCGCTTCGCACGATCTTGCCGTTCATCCGGTTGCGGCGTCGAGTGATAAGATCGATGCCAAGCAATCCGACACGATCACCGTCATCCATCCCCTCATCCGCCGGATCGGCGGGATCGCGTATTGCGTTGATCTCCAGAGTCTGCGGATCGGGAGAGTGCAGAAAGCCCGGCTCACCACAGCGGATCGTCGCCCAGGGAACGCCGTGGCGATCAACGGTTCCAACGGCAATAAAGGAAATGAGCGAGAAAAACTCACGATGCTGGTCGAGCAGGAAATGCCGCACGAACTTTCGCCCTACCGTATCCATCTGCGCGGCAACGCCGGCATAGCGCTGCAAGTTGAGCTCGCCTTCGTGCCATGGGGAAGGCGATCGAGCGGCCTTGGCCGCCTCTGATGTGTCAAACATGAGGGCTCCTTCTCAAAAAAGGATGCAGCCGGAAGGCGGCCGGCCGCATCCTGTGCCGTCAGGCGGCGAGACCGATTGCCGTTTTGGGGAAAGGCACGAAGCCCGGCAGAGCCTCGATGCGGGCCAGCCAATGTCGGACTTCCGGGTGCCGCGTCAGATCTACATTCCCTTCCGGCGCGCTGACGATGTAGCTGTAGAGCGCGATATCCGCGATGGTCGGCCGGTCGCCGACGATGAACCGATGGCGCTCGAGTTCCGCATTGACCAGACCCAGAACATGATGGGCGCGGGCTATCACCTCCTCAGCGCGGAAATCGGCGCTGAAAATCGTGATCAGACGTGCCGCAGCAGGCCCGTAGGCGATCTCGCCAGCAGCCACAGAAAGCCATTTCTGGATGGACGCAACGGACTGAAGATCGTTGGGTAGCCAATCGTTGCGGCCAAGCTTGGTCGCCAGATAGACGAGGATGGCGTTGGAATCCGCAACGATGACGCCATCGTCATCAAGGACAGGAACCTGGCCGAGGGGATTGAGCTTGAGGAAATCCGGCTTCTTGTGTGCGCCATTTGCCAGATCCACGTCGACGATATCTGCCTTGACGCCGAGGAGCGACAGGAACAGCAAAGCGCGATGGGCATGACCGGAAAGCGGGAAATTGTAGAGTTTCATGAAAGGCTCCTTGAAAGCGTCGAACAAAAGCGTCGATGACAGCAAGGAAGCTATTGGCATCCGTAATTCGGTAGTAGATGGATATTCAAAAAGGTATCCTCTCAAATTCTGGAATGATCTATGGATCGTCTCGACGCCATGTCCGTGTTCATCGCGGTGGTCGAACACGGTAGTCTCTCCGCCGCGTCCAGGGCCTTGCATTCGCCGCTGCCGACCGTCAGCCGGAAGATTTCCGAACTCGAAGCGCATCTCGGGGTGCGCCTGATCACGCGTACCAGCCGCAAGATCCTCTTGACCGAAGCTGGCGAAGGCTATGTGGGCGCCGCGCGCGAAATCCTCGGACGGGTCGAGGAGGCCGAACGCCGTGCCTCCGGTGAGTATGTCAGTCCGCGTGGAGACCTGGCGGTGACCGCACCAATCGTCTTCGGCCGCCTGCATGTGCTTCCTGTCGTTACGGAGTTCCTGAAGGCGTTTCCCGACATCAATATCCGCCTGACGATGAGCGACAGGTCGATCAGTCTCGCCGACGAGCAGATTGATGTGGCGCTTCGGATTGGCCAGCTTTCGGACAGCAGCCTCATCGCCACTCGCCTCGGCGCGATCCGCACGACCGTCTATGCCAATCCGGATTATCTGAGACGCAATCCAGCCCCTGTCCACCCGCAGGACCTATCGAACCACGACTGCATCGCCTTCGAAGGGCTGCTGTCAAACCGGTTCTGGACATTCCGCCAAGGGCAGCAGGAGATGTCCGCACCGATCCGGCCACGTCTCTCAGTCAATACGGCAGAAGCGGCCGTTGATACTGCGTCTGCCGGTTTGGGTATCACCCGTGTCATGGCCTACCAGGCAAGGCGTGCCGTGGAGGCCGGCCTGCTGGTACCACTGCTGGAAAACTTCGAACTGGATCCCGCACCGGTGCAGCTCGTGCATCTGTCGCAAGGTCTGATGCCATTGAAGCTCAGGACGTTTCTGGATTTTGCCGCTCCGAGGCTGAAGGCGACCTTGTCACGGTGAGTCCTGCGAGCCGCCCGGAACCAAGGCTGACGGACGCGATCGATAATTGGCACAAGACAGCGTCTCGGGAATTGGCTGGGAATGGATGGGCAAATGGAACCTCAATAGAGGCTCATCCTCCACGACGAGCCTGGAACGCCTGCGTTCGGCGCTATGTTGAGCACACAACGGAATCTGGATTCGGCCTATCCCGCAAGCCTTAGATTTCGGCTGGCGCGCTCAGGACTGAGCCTATCAGGCCGGGAAACCGGGCTTCCAGGTCGTCACGCCGAAGGCTGAGGCGGCGGCCGCGGCCGAGCGGCTCGTTCCGGATGACGCCAGCCTCGCGGAGCACCTTCATCAGATGCGACTTGGTCGATTTCGGTATCGAGGGATCGGAAAGGTGGCACTGCGCCATATCAAGCGGACCATCGGCGAGCTGGCGCACGATGGCCAGCCGCTCGGGATCGCTCAGGGCGAAAAGCACGTCGGTCAGCCGCAGCTCGCTGCGGGCGGGGTGGGTGAGCTCGGTGAGATCGGACGCCATGGTTCGAAATTAGTTGAACTGTTGGGAAAATGATAGTAGAAATTGGTTCGATGTTTTTCGAACCGTGCAATAGGTGCCCCGTGACGGATACGATGCTTTCCATGCCGCTCCGCAGCCTCGCGGGCTTCCGCATCACGCTTGCGGGAATGGCCGTAATGATGGCCGGCGCCAGCGCACCCTCGCCCTTCTACCCCACGCTGCAGCAGGAAATTGGTTTTTCAGCCGCAATGCTGACCGGGATCTTCGCGGTCTATACGGTTGCGCTACTGGTGTCCCTGCTCGTCACGGGATCGCTGTCGGACCATGTCGGCCGGCGACCGGTGATTTCTGGGGGATTTGCCCTCATGGCGCTGAGCTTGCTTCTCTTCTGGCAGGCGGGCGATGTGGCCGGCTTGACCGCGGCGCGGGCATTGCAGGGCATCGCCGCGGGGCTGCTGCTGTCGGCGCTCTCGGCGGCCGTGGTCGATCTCGAGCCGAAGGACAAGCCGGGCAGCGCCACGGTATGGAACTCCGTCATCCCGCTCGGCGGGCTCGCCGTAGGCGCCCTCGTGGCGGGCATATTGATGGACGTGACCGAGATGGCGGAGGCGGATGTGTTCGGCACGCTGGTCGTCGCCTATGCGCTGTTTGCCGCCGTGATCTGGTTCATCCCCGAGACCGCGCCGCGGCATGAGGGGGTCTGGGCCTCGCTTCGACCCCGGATCGGCGTGCCGGCAACGGCGGCCCCGGCATTCTGGCGCAGCGCGCCGGCCGTCGTCGCCGGCTGGGCCACGGGCGGGCTCTATCTCTCCCTCGGCGCGCCGATCGTAAGGCACGTCTTCGGCGCGGAAGATCACATCACGCAGGCAGGCGTGATCGCGCTGCTCTGCGCGGCCGGCGCGGCGGCCTGCTACATCGCGCGTGGCTATTCCTCCCGCCAGGTCACGCTCTTTGGCACCTCGGCATTGTCGATCGGCACCGCATTGACGCTTGTGGCGATCGCCTGGCCGTCCCTGCCTGCCTATCTCGCGGCGCTTGTCATTGCCGGGACGGGATTTGGCACCTGTTTCTACGGCGTGCTGCGCTCCATCGTTCCCGTCGTACGAGCAGACGAGCGAGGCGAACTTTTCGCCGCACTCTTCACGCTGAGCTATCTCGCCTTCGGTCTTCCCACCCTGCTGGCCGGCCTTGCCGTCGGCATCTACGGGTTGACGTCCACGGCGCTGGGCTATGGCGCATTGATCGTGCTCTTCTCCGCGACAGCGGGTTTGCTGCGCAAGTTCGGGACATCGGACTGATCCGACATCACGCCCGGCAAGCGAGCCGGAGCGCGGGGAGAGCAGCCGTAAGGTACATCAGCGATCGATCAACTTCCAAGAACCCGAAGCAGGTCCGTGCGCAGTCGTTGCAGCGCTGCCATCACCGCCGTCTTCTGCTGTCCGAAGCGCGGGCTGGGGATCGGTACGGACACGGAATGCAGGTCACCGACGACATCGGTAAAGGCGAAACCGAGCGCGCTGATACCGTCGGTATGATCATCGTGGTCTTCCGCAAAGCCGGTCGCGCGGGCGATGTTCAGCGCTTTTGAAAGCCGCGGCCAGTCGGGCTCCTGATCAAGCCGCTCCCATTCGTTCTCGGCCATCTTGCGCGCTTCGGAATCCGACAGAAGCGCCAGGCACGCGCGGCCATTGGCTGTCGAGGTGACCGGGAACACCTCTCCAACAGACGACACGGCGCGCAATCGATGTGTTCCTTGGACCTGATCGAGAAAGATCATGCGCCCGCCGCGAAGCACCGACAGATCGACCGTTTCGCCTGTATCCTCCATCAGCTCCTGCAGAAGCGGCCGTAACTGATCGACGATGTTGTATCGCGCGGCCCTGGCGAGAGCATGCAGCTCAGGCCCAAGACGCACGCCCCCGGCCGTCCCCGACGTGATCACCAGGCGCTCTTCCTGAAGGGCCTGGACGATACGCTGAACCGTCGAACGCGGCAGTTCCACCCGCTCGGCGATCTGACCAAGGCTCATGCCGCCCGGCGCCTCCTTGAGTGTCCGCAGGACGGCGGCAGCGCGGGCGATCACCTGCACGCCTTGGCGAGCCCCTGCCTTGTCGGTGTCCGCATCTTCGACGGTCATTCATCGTCCTTCAGAAAAAATAGAAACGACGCTCCTCACGCGCCACCGAGAGCGACGCAAAGCGATGAAAACCACAATACGATACAGGAGAACTGCATTGCAAGATTCTTGTTGACCACGATGCGGTTCGGATGCATCAATATGCGGGACAGACTGGAGGGAGCCTTTCTGCTCCCGAAAGCGATTACCGCCGCTCCGCGGCGAACGGAGGAGAGTTTCATATGGTCAAAATTCGCGGCATTGAATTCGAGGGCAATCTCGAGAACAGCATGGGGCTGGAGTTCTACAACCTGAGCCACCGCTTCGGTTTCCAGAACCCGAACTGGCCCTATTTCCAGGACACCAAGATCGAACGCATCCACTACATGGCCAAGTCGGGCGTGCTGTCGCAGCGCATCACCACGACGATGCACGCAACGACCCATATCGATGCCCCGGCGCATGTGGTGCAGGGCACCCCCTTCATCGACGAGGTGCCGCTGCCGCATTTCTTCGGCACCGGCATCGTCGTCGGCATGCCCAAGAAGAAGTGGGAATTCATCACCGGTGACGACCTCGAGGCGGCCTGCGGCAAATCGATCCGCAAGGGCGACGTGCTGATCATCAATACCGGCTGGCACAAGGACTACGAGGACGGCGACTACTTCGCCTACTGCCCAGGCTTCGTGAAATCCGCTGGCGAGTGGATGGTCGAAAAGGGCGTCAAGGTCGTCGGCCATGACACGCAGGCAAACGACCACCCGCTTGCAACCGCGATCGGCCCGCAGCGCAATGGCCCGCTGCTGCCGCATCTGGAAGCGGAATGGCGCGAGCATACCAACGGCGGCGACTGGAAAAAGGACTTCCCCGAATGGGAGCCCGTCCACCAGATCCTGTTCAAGAACGGCATCCTCGGCATCGAGAATGTCGGCGGCGATCTGGACGCCGTCACCGGCAAGCGCTGCACCTTCGCCTTCTTCCCCTGGAACTGGGACCGCGGCGACGGCTGCATCATCCGGCTCGTCGCGATGATCGACAAGACCGGCGACTACCGCATCGAGCGCGGCGAAAATCTCTGACGGCGCAAAAGGGAATTGGGGAGGGCTGCCGGATGCTGGTGAAACGATTTCAGGATGCAAAACCCTATGACGCGCCGAACCATCACGGGGTGGTAGGGCTACGTCTTCAGGGTTTCGAGGACGGTGGACCGCTCAATCAGTGGCTGGGCTACTCACAGTTCCTGCCGGGCGGCGGCGCGGGACCGGATTCCACGCCCTTCGAAAAGGTCTATCTCGTGCTTGAGGGCCAGATGACGGTGATCATGGACGGGCGGGAAATCGTTCTTGGAGCGCTGGACAGTTGCACGATCGCCCCTGGCGAAGTGCGCGAGATCGTCAACAGAACGAACGATGTCTGCAAGATGGTCGTGGTCATCCCCTATCCGCCGAAGGTGTCCCAATGAGCCTGCACGATCCGCTCTCGATGTTCGACGTGAAGGGCAAGGTCGCGCTGATCACCGGCGCATCGGGCGCCTTCGGAATGGTCGCCGCGCGGGTGCTGGCCGGCGCGGGGTGCTCGCTGGTTCTGGCCGCGGGCAAGGCCGCCGAGCTTGCCGCCATCGCGCAACAATGCCGCGACGCCGGCGCCGCAGTCGTCGAAGTGAACACCCGGCCCGACAGCGAAGACAGTTGCGCCGCCCTCGTCCAGGCCGCCGTCGAGAATTTCGGCCGCCTCGACATCCTCGTCGTCGCCTCCGGTATGAACAGGGTGGCGAAGATCGAGGACATGGCGCCCGAGGCTTTCCTGTTGGTGATCGATGCCAATGTGACGCAAAGCTGGCTGCTGGCGCGCGCGGCGACCAGCCAGATGAAACTGCAGGGAGATGGCGGCAAGATCGTTCTTGTCTCCTCCGCGCGCGGCCTATTGGGGCATCCGGCCGGCTACACCGCCTACTGTGCCAGCAAGGCTGCCGTGGACGGAATGACCAAGGCGCTCGGCTGCGAACTGGGGCCGACCGGGATCACCGTGAATGCGATTGCGCCCACCGTCTTTCGCAGTCCGCTGACGGCCTGGATGTTTGAGGATACCGAGAACGCGCAGGCGGTGCGCAACGGGTTCCTCACGCGCGTTCCCAAGGGACGTCTCGGAGAGCCGGAGGATCTGGCGGGGCCGTTGCTATTCCTCGCCTCGAAGGCATCGGATTTCTACACCGGGCATATCCTTTATGCCGACGGCGGTTACACGGCGGGCTGAAGGATGCGCAGGAAGGTACAGACGGCGGTGATCGGCGCGGGGTTGATGGGGCACGGCATCGCTCTGACCCTGGCCCGCGCCGGCCAGAATGTTGCGATCACTGACCCCATGGCCGAGGCGCGTGCGTCGCTTCCCAGGCGGGTGGCGGAAAGCCTGCGCCTCATGGGCGAGGACGATGCCGGCACGACGGGCATTCTGGAAAGGATCGAGATCGTCGATAGCGTTGCCGCGGCCGTCGCGAAGGCTGCATTCGTCTTCGAGGCGGCGCCTGAGAAGATCGCGCTGAAGCAGGGCCTGTTCGCCGAGATCGAGGCGCACGCCCCGGTCGGGGCGATCCTGGCCTCGAACACGTCGGTCATGCCGATCACCGAGATCATGAAGGGGCTCAAGGACAAGAGCCGCGCGCTGGGCACCCATTGGTGGAATCCGCCGCATCTGATCCCCCTGGTCGAGGTGATCCGCACATCCGACACCTCGGAGGCGGCGATATCAGGGATGATGACACTGCTCGCCGACGCCGGAAAAACGCCGGTCAGAGTGGAGAAGGACGTGCCGGGCTTCATCGGCAATCGCTTGCAACACGCCCTGTGGCGGGAGGCCATCTCCCTCGTGGAACGCGGTATCTGCGACGCCGAGGCGGTCGATACTGTCATCAAGGCCAGCTTCGGCCGTCGCCTCGCGGTGCTCGGCCCGCTGGAGAACGCCGACCTCGTCGGTATCGACCTGACGCTGGACATCCATGACACCGTTCTTGCGGATCTGGAGCACCGGCCGGGACCATCCCCTCTCTTGCGGCAGCTTGCGGCCGAGGGGCGGCTGGGGATGAAGTCGGGCGAAGGATTTCGCCGCTGGACGCCGGAGGAGGTGAAGGCGGTGCGTGAAAAGGTCGTGCGCCATCTGCGCGCGCTGGAGGGAATACTCGAAGACTGAACGGACGCGGGCGGCGACGCCCCACATTTCACTGGGAGGATGAAATGACACCGCTGATGAACCGCCGCCGTTTCCTGACCGGGGCTTCTGCCGTGTTGGCGGCCCCCGCGATCCTGCGGGCCACGCGCTCTTATGCGCAGATGCCGACGCTGAAAGTCGGCCATGTCAGCCCGCGCACCGGCCCGCTCGCCGGCTTTGCGGAAGCGGACGACTATATCCTGAAGGCCATCGCCGAGAAATTCGCGGCGGGGATCGAAAACAACGGCAAGGGCTGGCACATCGAGATCATCTCGAAGGACAGCCAGTCGAACCCGAACCGTGCCGCCGAAGTGGCAAGCGAACTCATCCTCAGGGACGAGGTCGACGTCATCGTCGCGGCCTCGACGCCGGACACGGTCAACCCGGTTTCGGACCAGGCCGAGATCAACGGCACCCCTTGCATCACCACGGATTGCCCCTGGCAACCCTACTTCTTCGGCCGCGGCGGCAAGCCGGAGAGCGGTTTCGAGAGCACTTACCACTTCTTCTGGGGGCTGGAGGACGTGATCGGCGCCTTTCTCGACCTGTGGAGCAAGGCGGATGTGGCGAAAACGGTGGGCGGCCTGTTTCCCAACGATGCCGACGGCAATGCGTGGGGCGATGGGGAACTCGGCCTGCCCAAGCCGCTGGCGGCCGCAGGCTACGCTCTGACGGACCCCGGCCGCTACCAGCCGCTGAGCGACGATTTCAGCGCACAGATCAACGCCTTCAAGCAGGCGGGATGCGAGATCGTCACCGGCAATATGATCCCGCCGGATTTCGGCACCTTCTGGTCGCAGGCCGCCCAGCAGGGATTCAAGCCGCGCATCGTGACCATCGGCAAGGCCCTTCTTTTCCCCAGCGCGATCGAGGGTCTGGGCGAGCGTGGCATCGGCCTCTCGTCGGAAGTCTGGTGGTCGCCCGACCATCCCTTCGCTTCGTCGCTGACCGGTGTCTCCTCCGCCGAACTGGCGAATGGCTATACGGCAGCCTCGGGGCGTCCCTGGACCCAGCCCATCGGTTTCAAGCACGCCCTTTTCGAGGTCGTGGCCGATGTGGTGGCACGGGCTGACGATCTGGACGATCCGGCGGCCATCGTCGCCGCGATCGCAGCGACCAATCTCAAGACCATCGTCGGCCCTGTGAACTGGGCGGCCGGACCGGTGAAGAACGTCACCAAGACGCCGCTGGTCGCCGGTCAGTGGGAGAAAGACGGTGGCGCGCTGAATCTGAAGATCGTCGCCAACGCCAATGCGCCGGAGATTCCGCTGGGCGGGGAGCTGACATTGCTCTGACAAGACGGGCACAGCCATCACGGACCATGCGCAAGGTCCTGGACCAGCGCAGAGGCAAGCAACATGAACATCATCTGGGGAATGAGATGAAATCCATAATGTCACGCCGCAGCCTGCTGGCGGCCTCCGGCGCGCTTCTGGCAGCGCCCATGCTTCTGCGCGCCGGCCGCGCGCGAGCCGCCCGTGACACCCTGCGGGTGGGGCTCGTGACCCCGAGCACCGGGCCCCTCGCCTTTTTTGCCGAGCCGGACGCTTTTGTTCTCAAGCGCTTCGAAGCGGTGCTTTCCAAAGGGGTGGACGGACGGCCGGTCGAGATCATCGTCAAGGACAGCCAGTCGAACTCGAACCGCGCAGCAGAAGTCGCTTCGCAGCTGATCCTTGAAGACGAGGTCGTGCTGCTGCTGGCGGCCGGAGGACCGGATACCGTGCTACCGGTTGCCGACCAGGCGGAAATCAACGGAACACCCAGTCTGGCGACGTCCTGCCCCTGGCAGCCCTTCGTCATGGGTCGGGGCAGCACGCCTGAGACCGGGTTCCAGAGCACGTTCCTTTTCGCTTTCGGTCTGGAGGACGTGATCGCCGCCTATCTGAAACTTTGGGAGACACTCCCGAACAACCGCAAAGTCGGCCTGCTCCTTCCCAACGATGCCGACGGAAATGCATGGGGCGACCAAAAATATGGCTTCCCGCCGGCGCTTGCCGCCGCAGGCTATGAGGTCATCGACCCCGGGCGGTATCAGCCGATGTCGGGCGAATTCAGCGCGCAGATCGCGGCCTTCCGCGATGCGGACGTCGATATTGTGATGGGGTCGATGATCCCCCCTGATTTCACGACCTTCTGGACACAAGCCGCCCAACAGCGCCTGCGCCCAAAGGCGGCCACCATCGGCAAATCGTTGTTGTTGCCCAATGTCCTGCAAGGCATCGGCGCTACTGCCAGCGGCCTTACGACTGAACTGGCTTGGCACCCCGATCTTCCCTTTGTCTCGGCCGCGACCGGTGAAAGCGGACGCGATATCGCCAAGGCCTGGGCGGAGGAAACGGGCAAGCCCTGGATCCAGACGCTCGGCCTGAAACACGGTCTCATCGACATCGGGCTCGCCGCCCTGCGCGGCGCGACGGATCCGACTGATGCGGAAAGCATCATCGCCGCCATCCGAAAGCTGGATGTGGAAACGACGATGGGCCGGGCGAACTTCGGCGCCTCTCCAATCGCGAACGTCGCCAAATCGGTGATGCTCGGCGGGCAGTGGTGGCAGTCCCAGGGCGGCTTCAGGCTGGAAATCGCAGCCAATCCTACATCGATCGAGATCCCTGTCACTCGATCCGTCGAACAACTTCCAGAACTCTGAGGATATACGATGCGCTTTGAGAATGTCTCCGATCTTCTGTCGCCGGGCTATCTTCCTTTCGAATCCGGCACAATGGCCTATCCCGACGGCTTTCGCACAGTTGCGGCCTTGACCCGCATGCCGAACTGCCGCGCCAAGATGCTGCACTGGTGGTTCGGCTGGCTGGGCGGCACCGAACAATACAAGCTCTGGCATCCCACGGATCACCTTTTCAGTGACTGGGAAGGTCGCGAAAATGGCGTTTACATCGGCTCCAGTCATCTGGTGCACGAATATCTGGGCGGGGCTGACGGTCCGGTGTTCAAGCTGAAGCTGCAGTTCCAGTCACCTGGGGCGTTTCTGGGCAATCCGGAGTTCGATCAATTCGACGGTCTGGCGGTTTCCGCGCGCATTGGCGATCTGGAAAGCCCCATGAACCTCGGCCGGATGGTGCATTTCATCAGGAATACGCCCTGGGGCTGCGAAATGCGTTCCCGCTTTTTCCTCGGCTTTGTTGAGTCCCGGGACGGAGCGCCTGAGATCCATGCCACAGAGGCCGAAAAACTGCGGCGCGAACTGGTCACTGAAGACCTTGCGCGCAGGCTGCACCAGCACGCGACCGAAGAGATGGGATATCTGGCCGACCTTCTCCCAGTGCTATACCGGCAGGTGACGGGTGACACGCCTTTTTAAGTACGGGATGGCCGCCGCCGGGGCCCCAAAGCTCCGGCCACCGGCGCCCCTGACGTGGTGGCGTCGCGTTTCACCAGGCCACGCACCCAACGCGCCGCATTCAACGAAACATGCCTGAAATCGGACGCGCTGGACCGATGATGATGGAGGCCCCAATGGCCAGTATCCTTAGCCTCAATGGTGTGACGAAGGCCTACGGCGCCGTGACGGTGGCCGACGACCAGAGCTGGAGCTTACAGCAGGGCGAGGCACTGGGCGTGATCGGGCCGAACGGGGCCGGCAAGACCTCGATATTCAATCTCATCACCGGCGCGGTCATGGCGGACCGGGGCACGGTCCGCTTCGCGGAGCAGGACGTGACACGCTGGCCTGCCGCGCGCCGGTGCCGTGCCGGGATCGCCCGCAGCTTCCAGGTGCCGCAGCCCTTCGGCGCGATGACGGTGTTCGAGAACTGCCTGGTCGGCGCGATGCAGGGCGCGGGCCTTGCCGCCCGCGAGGCCGAGGACACCGCGCTCGACGTGCTGGACCGCACCGGCCTGCTGCGCCGCGCCAATACCATGGCCGGCGGATTGCCGCTGCTGGAACGCAAGCGTCTTGAATTGGCGCGCGCGCTCTGCGCGAGACCGAAGCTGCTGCTTCTGGACGAGATCGCGGGCGGGCTCACCGAAAGCGAATGCGAAACCCTCGTGCAGACCATCAGGGACATTCGCTTGACGGGCGTCTCGATCGTCTGGATCGAGCACGTCGTGCATGCCTTGCTCGCGGTGGTCGATCGGCTGATGGTAATCGATTTCGGTCGCAAGATCGCCGAGGGCGAACCACAGACCATCATGGCAAGCCGCGAGGTCCGGGAAATCTATCTGGGGATCGAAGCCGATGCCTGACCTCCTGACAATCGGAAACCTCGATGCCTTCTATGGCGATTTCCATGCCCTGCGCGCCGTGAACGCCCGTGTCGCCGAGGGCGAGGTTCTGGCGATCATCGGGGCGAACGGAGCGGGAAAGACCACCCTGATGCGCTCCATCGCCGGGCTGATCCGCAATGCCCCGCAGCAGATACGCTGGAAGGGCCGGCCCATCGGCGCGCTGCGGGCCGATCAGATTGCGGCCCTCGGCATCGCGCTGGTTCCCGAAGGGCGGCTCCTGTTCCCCTCGCTCAGCGTCGAGGAAAACCTTGTGATCGGCGGACAGACCGGGCGGAAAGGCCCGTGGAATCTTGCGGCGGTGTATCGGCTGTTTCCGATCCTCCAAGAGCGACGCAATCAGCAGTCCACGTCGCTTTCCGGCGGGCAGCAGCAGATGGTGGCCATCGGCCGGGCGCTGATGGCCAATCCCGACCTGATCCTGATGGACGAGATTTCGCTCGGCCTCGCCCCCGTGATCATCAAGCAGATCTACGAGGCCCTGCCCGGCATCGTCGCGCAGGGCATGGCGGCGGTCATCGTCGAACAGGATATCGCCAAGGCCCTGTCGGTGACGAGCCGCCTTTACTGCCTGCAGGAAGGCCGGGTGTCGTTGGAAGGCGCCTCGTCGCAGGTCACGCGCGAGGCCATTGCCCGCGCCTATTTCGGGGTGTGAGGAATGGATTGGCTGAACGCGGTGGTGCAGGGAACCTTGCTGGGCGGGCTTTATGCCCTGTTTGCAGCGGGGCTGAGCCTGATCTTCGGGGTCATGCGGCTGGTCAATATCGCCCATGGCGATCTGATCGTGCTGGCGGCCTATCTGGCGCTGACCACCATGACGCTGCTGGGCCTTTCGCCCCTCCTGGCGCTGATCGTCGTGGTGCCCGTAATGGCGGGATTCGGCTACATCCTGCAACGCGGCATCCTGAACCGGACGATGGGCGAGGACATCCTGCCGCCGCTTCTGGTCACCTTCGGCCTGTCCGTCATTTTGCAGAACACGTTGTTGGTAACTTACACCGCCGACCCGCAGAAACTGCAGGCCGGCGCGCTGGAGACAGCGAGCCTGTCGGTCGGCGAGCTGACCGTCGGGGTTCTGCCACTCATCGTCTTCGCCACGGCCGTCTTCATCATCGGCGCATTGCAATGGATGTTCTACCGCACAGCGCTCGGCCGCGCCTTCCGGGCCACCTCGGACCGGCAGGACGTCGCGCAGCTGATGGGTCTTAACCGGGCGCATGTCTTCGGCCTCGCCATGGCGCTGTCGCTGGCGGTGACCACCGTGGCAGGGGTGTTCCTCGGTATCCGCACCTCTTTCGACCCCGCCATCGGCGGCAGCCGCCTGATCTTCGGCTTCGAAGCGGTCATCATCGGCGGGCTCGGCAATCTGTGGGGCACGCTGGCGGGAGGGGTGATCCTCGGGGTGGCGCAAGCGCTCGGCGGCCAGATCAATCCCGGGTTCCAGATCCTTGCCGGACATATCGTGTTCCTTGTCGTTCTCGCGCTGCGCCCGCGCGGCCTGTTCCCGAAAATGGAGGGCTGAGCCGATGCGCGTCACCCGCACCTCGACCACCGCGCAGGCTGCCATGATCCTGGCCGCGCTGATCCTGATCGTTCTCACCTTCGCACCCTGGTGGGCTGGCCGGGCAGAGATGCGCCTGATGGGGGAAATCTTCCTCTATATGGCGCTCGCCTCGCTTTGGAACCTGCTGGCGGGCTATGCCGGCCTCGTTTCCGTTGGGCAGCAGGCCTATGTCGGCCTTGGCGGCTATCTGCTGTTCGCGCTGACCATGCTCGCGGGGTTTCCGATCCTTCTCGCGCTCCCGCTGGCCGCCGTGGCGGGCGCGGTGATCGCGATGCCGGTCGCCGCGCTTATCTTCCGTCTTCGCGGGGCGTATTTCGCCATCGGCACCTGGGTCATCGCCGAGGTGTTCCGGCTGAGCGCCGCGCAGGTCTCCGCCCTCGGCGGCGGATCGGGCGCCTCGCTGCCCGCGGGTATCGTGAAATCGCTGGCTGAGGGGCGCGACATGCGCGAAGCCCTCGCCTACTGGCTGGCGCTCGGCGTGATGGTCTCGGTGATCGGCGCGGCCTTTCTCATTCTTCGTTCCCGCCACGGCCTTGCGCTGACCGCCATCCGCGACAATGAACTGGCCTCACGCAGCCTTGGTGTCGACATATGGCGTACGAAGTTCGCGGTCTATGTCGTCGTCGCGGGGCTCACGACGCTCGTCGGTGCTCTGATCTTCCTGCAAAAGCTGCGCATCTCCCCGGAAGCAGCTTTTTCCGTCAACGACTGGACGGCTTTCGTCATCTTCATTGTCGTCATCGGCGGGATCGGCACCCTGGAGGGCCCGATCATCGGCACCCTCGTCTTCTTCGCATTGCGTGAGACCATGGCCGATCTCGGCACGACCTATCTGATCGCGCTCGGCCTTGTCGCAATCCTCGTCATGCTGAAAGCGCCGCGCGGGCTTTGGGGTTTGATCCGGTCGCGGACCGACGCCGAACTCTTCCCGCTTTCGCGCCGCGTCCTGAACATTCCCTCCAAGAAGTGAGACCTCCCATGGCCAAACGCCCCAAGACCATCATCACCTGCGCCGTGACCGGCGCGATCCATACGCCCACCATGTCGGACGCCCTGCCCTATACGGCAGACGAGATTGCCGCGCAGGCTATCGCCGCCGCCGAAGCCGGCGCGTCGATCCTTCACCTACACGCCAGGCGCCCGCATGACGGCGGCGTGACCATCGATCCCGAAGCCTTCGCCGCCTTCCTGCCGCGCATCAAGCAATCGACCGATGCCGTCATCAACATTTCGACCGGCGGAAGCCTGAAAAACACTATCGAGGAGCGCATCGCCCCCGCCCTGCGCTTCTCGCCGGAAATGTGCTCCATGAACATGGGCTCGATGAATTTCAGCTTCCATCCGCTGGCCAAGCGCTATGACACCTGGAAGTTCGACTGGGAGAAAGACTACGTCGCCAACTCCGATACCTACATTTTTCGCAACACTTTCGCGGACATACAGAACGCGGCTACGCAGCTTTCGGCGCACGATATCAAGTTCGAGCACGAATGCTACGATGTCGGCCACCTTTACAATCTGCGCTTCTGCATGGACATCGGGCTGTTCAAGGCGCCGGTCTTCATTCAGTTCATTTTCGGTATCCTGGGTGGCATAGGCCCGGAAGTCGACAACCTGATCTTCATGAAGCGCACCGCCGATCGGTTGTTCGGCGGCGATTACCGCTGGTCGGTCCTGGGTGCCGGCGGGGCGCAGATGAGCCTTGCCACCACCGCCAGCCAGATGGGCGGCAATGTCCGTGTCGGGCTGGAGGACAGCCTGTTCATTTCCCGCGGCGCGCTGGCCCAGTCCAATGCCGAGCAGGTCCGAAAGATCCGCCGGATCGTCGAGGACCTCGGCTGCGAGGTCGCCACCCCCGACGAGGCGCGCGAGATACTCGGCCTGAAAGGCGCGGATCGCACCGCGTTCTGATCCTCCTCCCGACACGATATCTCAGCCGATCGGCCTTTGCCTTCGCCGCGACAGGCAGCAAAGAAACCAAAGTTGATCCCATGGACCGCAGAGGCAATGTCGAGACGACCTGCAGGTGTTGCAAGCAGTTGGTTCGATACCTTCGCATGCCTGCCTCAAGGCGGTGTGAGGTAATATTCTATCTGCTTGTTCTGGCCATCAGTTTCCTGGCGAACGCCTGGTCGATAGAGGCGTTCGGCTCTCCGTAGAGGAGAGGGATGGCGGACATCGGGCATCTGTTGCGGGCTATTGAAGGCATCCGAACGACACGCCGCCGGTGCGCGACGTCACCAGCGGCGTATCGGGGGAGATTGGAGCAGGAAGGCTTAGTTGAGCGGGATCGCGTTGCCGTCCTTGCTTGCCTGGTAGACGACGGACAGGTCGTCGTACTTCAACCGGATAGCCTCGGCGCGGTCTTTGAAGTGCTCGCGCTGCGGCTCGGGAAGGCTGTCGACCAGCGCGTCGATCGACCGTCCCTTCCAGAAGGCGTTCGTCTTGTTGTAACCGCCGGCATCCAGCGTGAAGACCTCTTTGAGAATCTTCAGGTCATGCGGAATGGCGAAGGCGTCGCGGGAATCCTCGTGACTGAAGAAATAGAAGAAATTGTCGAAGCCGGCCCAGGTGATTGCCGAGAGGCACATCGAGCACGGTTCGTGCGTCGACAGGAAGATCAGGTCCTTCGAGTCCGGCCGGTCGCATTGCGGCATCTCGTAGAAACGCTTCAGCGTGTGAACTTCACCGTGCCACAGCGGGTTTTCCGTCTCGTTGTTGGTCTCGACAAGAACCGTCGAGAGATCCGACTTGCGCAACAGCGCCGCACCGAAGACCTTGTTTCCGGCGGCGACGCCGGCCTCCGTAGCGGGGATGACGCCGTTTTCCATCGTCCCGAACAGGGCATCGAGCAGGCGTCTGGTTTCTGTTTCTTCCGACATGTTGTCTCCTTTGAGGTCGTAGGAAAGGGGTGGTCCGGACCGAGACGGCCTCGGCCGGACCATGTGATGCAGGCCGTCTAGTGCGCGGGTCCCGCAATCATCGGGATCTCGGCACCCTTGGCGTCGTAGAGTTTGCCGTTGAGGAAGTAGTCGCCGTCGTGAAGCCGGGCGATATCGGTGTAGCGGATCGTCCGCTCCGTGCCCGCCACGAAGACGGACTGCTGATCGGAATTGCCGGCCTTGAAGTGGTTGAACAGGAGGTTGAGGACGATTGCCATCAGCGCGGCGGAGCTGATGCCGGAGTGGAAGATCGTCGCGACCCAGGCCGGGAAGTGCTCGTAGAAGCCGGGCGAGGCGATCGGGATCATGCCGAAGCCGATGGACGTTGCGACGATCACCAGGTTCATGTTGTTCTGGTAGTCGACCTTGGAGAGCGTACGGATGCCGCTTGCCGCGACCGTGCCGAACAGCACGATGCCCGCACCGCCGAGGACCGAGCTCGGCACAGCGGCGACGACCCGCCCCATGACCGGCAGGAGGCCGAGGATGACCAGAAAGAGGCCGCCCGTCGCCACCACATAGCGGCTCTTGACGCCGGTGACGGCGACAAGGCCGACATTCTGCGCAAAGGCGCTTTGGGTAAATGAACCGAAGATCGGTGCGAGGATGCTCGACAACATGTCGGCGCGCAGACCATCGCCGAGACGGCGGGAATCGACCTTCGTCTCAACGATCTCGCCAACGGCAAGGATATCCGCCGATGTCTCCACCAGCGTAACGACGATGACGATGAGCATGGAGATGATGGCGGCAATCTCGAAGGTGGGATAGCCGAAGTGGAAGATCGTCGGCAGCGCGAAGAACGGACCGACCGCTACCTGCGAGAAATCGGTCATGCCGACGGCGTAGGCAATGCCTGTGCCGATCACCAGCGCCAGCAGGATGGACAGCCGCGAGATTGCTGCACTGCCGACCTTGCTCAGCAGGAGTACGATGGCGAGTGTCACCGCCGCGAGCTGGATGTTGGAAGGGCTGCCGAAGTCGGGAGCCTTGCTGTTGCCGCCCATGGCCCAGAACGCGGCGACCGGCATCAGCGTCAGGCCGATCGTGGTGATGACGATGCCGGTAACGAGGGGCGGGAAGAAGCGGGTGATCCGCGAAAAGACCGGCGTTATCACAAGGCCGATCAGCGAGGCGGCAATAACCGCGCCGAGAATTGATGGAATGCCCCCGTTGCCGGAAATGGCGACCATCGTCGCAACCCCGGAAAACGACACGCCCTGCACGAGTGGCAGACGACTGCCGAAGAAGGGCAGGCCGAGGGTCTGCAGAATGGTTGCAAGGCCACCCGCAAAGAGCGATGCGGTCACCAGGAGACCGACATCGCTGGGGCTCAGCCCCGCGGCCTGGCCGACGATCAGGGGAACGGCGACGATGCCTCCATACATCGTCAGCACATGTTGCAGTCCATAGGCGATGTTCGCGCCGATGCTGAGTTTCTCATCTTCCGGGCGTGCGCCGGACGCGCTGTCTTCGTCTGCTGTTGCCAAGGTAAACTCCTCCATACCTTTGCTGTGTTGAATTGTGAGGTGGCCCCGTTTCGTTCAGGCATTGCGGCATGCCCACGGGGTACGGGCGCATGCCAACAGGTTCTCACGCCTGAAGCAGATATCCGCGCGGGTTGCGGCCTTGGCGCGTGCAGGCACAAGGCGATGCCGAGCAGTTTGCAACGGGCATCGGCCCTCTCCGACCGCGCCACTGGCCGGCGCGGGCAACGCGATGACCGCGCTCGAGCGCGCGACATGAAGAAGAGCCACGCAGAGCGCGCTCAAAACAAACGTCGTCAGGAAAGTGAGTATTGTCCGTCATGCTCCACCAGTGCCCATAGTTGAACCGGCTGATTGCCAGTTTCGCCAGGACCCTGTTCCAGGAGGTGCGAACTCCGGATCGTCATCAACATTCGTTGAGCGGGGCATTTCTTGTGAGGCCTAGACCTGCACAGTCACGAAGCTTGCCTTCTTTTCACGAAAGCTGTCAAGCGGTCGTAAGCTGCACCAATCGGCAAAGGCTTCCGACAGAGCTGACGATAGACGCCTCTCGACCGTGGTGTAACCTTTAGACAAATCAAGGCGTCTCGCGCCTTGCACGTCACAACACGGACCTCGATTTTCTCGAAATTGGCAAAACAGCTTCGCCCCCGGCGCACTGATGAGAGGCGTTGATCTTGCTGTCAGTCACGGGAGGGATTGCGGCTTGGGTCGCTCGTAGCGAGCAAAACAAGTTAGAGGCCTGATCGGCGAATCCGAAGATTATCGGCCTCGTTCAGGCAGACGGGCATCGATATGTTGCGCGAAACCTTTCGCAGTCCAATGTCACTACCTGTGCGAAACCGGAGAACAGTGCGTGGCCAGAACACATGGAAAGCCATCAGACGCCAAGGCCAAGTGGTCGAGCGCGCGACGAGAAGCTTCGACAACCTCAATTTGCTCGGCCAGGACCGAATAGGCAACCTGCTGAAAGCTCACATCTAGGCTCGCCCGGCCCGGCGCGCCAGCACACGTTCGAGAGCGGAAAAGGCGTCGTAGATCAGCACCGCCAAGACCGCGACGACGAGGCCGCCCTGCAGCACGAAGGCGAGATTGTTGGATTGCAGGCCGGCGATGATGACCTCGCCGAGCGTCTTCGCCGCGACCGTTGAACCGATGGTCGCGGTGGCAAGGCTGATCGTCACCGAAAGGCGGATGCCGGCGAGAATGACCGGCAAGGCGAGCGGCAGTTCCACCTTGGTCAGCCGCTGCCAGGCGGTCATGCCCGTGCCGCGCGCCGCCTCGACGATGGCCGGCGGCAAGGTCGAAAGACCGGTCATGGCATTCTCGAAGATCGGCAGGAGCCCATAGAGAAAGAGCGCGATCAGCGTCGGTTTCTCGCCGAAGCCGACGGCGGGCACAGCGAGCGCCAGCACCGCGACGGGCGGAAAGGTCTGGCCGATATTCACCAGACTGCGCGACAGCGGCAGGAATTCCGCACCGATCGGCCGCGTGACGAGAATGGCAAGTCCGACAGCCACGACGGTCGCGGCAAGGGTCGCGATGAACACCGTGGTGAGGTGGGACAGCGTCAGGGAGAGGAGGCTGCCCTGATTGTAGACGGCCGGGGCATTGGTCTGCACGAGCGGCTTCAGCAGCGGCTCGAAAAGTGTGGGCTGGACGAGAAACGTTACCAGCACGACCAGCGCGGCAAGCCGCAGCATATGGGGCAAAAACCGCCTCATTGCGGCCTCGCGGCGCGGCGGGCAAGGCCGGCAAGCGTGACGCGGCCGATGGGCGCGCCATCGGCGCCGACGACAGGCAGCGCGTCGCGGCCGGACCAGAGCAGCGCGGAGAGGGCGTCGCGCTGGCTCGCCACGGCCGCAAGCGGCTCGCCTTCGGCGGTGCCGTTTTCGACGGCGTCGCCCACCGTGCCGATGGAGAGCAACCGGAAAGGCCGCTCGCCGGCGCCGATCAGGGTTTCGACGAAGCCGGTGGCCGGGTTCACCAGCATTTCCTCGGGCGCGGCGTATTGCACGATGCGGCCCTTGTCCATTACAGCGATCTTGTCGGCGAGGTGGAACGCTTCCTCCATGTCGTGCGTGACAAGCACGATGGTGGTTCCGAAATGCTTCTGGATCGCCAGGAGGTCGTCCTGCGCCTTGGCGCGGATGACCGGGTCGAGCGCGCCGAAGGGTTCGTCCATCAGGAGGATGTTCGGCTCGGCGGCGAGCGCACGGGCGACGCCGACGCGCTGTTGCTGGCCGCCCGAAAGTTCATGCGGATAACGCGGGCCGAAGGCGGCGGGATCGAGCTGGAACAACGAAAGCAGCTCCTTCACCTTGGCGTCGATGCGGCTCTTCTCCCAGCCGAGCAGCGTCGGCACGGTGGCGATGTTTTCCGCCACGGTGCGATGCGGGAAGAGGCCGTGGCCCTGGATGGCGTAGCCGATACGGCGGCGCAGTTCGTAGCCGGGAATGGCGCTGTTGTCCTCGCCGTCGATGCGGATCTTGCCCGAGGTCGGCTCGACGAGGCGGTTGATCATGCGCATCAGCGTCGTCTTGCCGGAGCCGGACGTGCCGACGATGACGGTGATCGTGCGCGGCGCGATGGCCATCGAGACGGTGTCGACGACCGTGTTGTCGCCGTAGCGCTTGGTGATGGTCTCGATCTCGATCATGCGGCCCTGCCGGGTTTGTTGCTGGAGATTTCCGTCGCGGCATCGAGCACGATGGCGGCGGCGAAGGCGAGCGCGACGGTCGGCACCGCGCCGAGCAGCACGAGGTCCATGGCCGTCTGGCCGATACCCTGGAAGACGAAGACGCCGAACCCGCCGCCGCCGATCAGCGCGGCGATGGTGGCAAGGCCGATATTCTGCACCAGCACGATGCGGATGCCGGTGAGGATGACCGGGAAGGCGAGCGGCAGTTCGACACCGAAGAGCCGCTGGCGGTCGGTCATGCCGATGCCGCGGGCGGCGTCGTTGGCATCGCGCGGCACGCCGGCAAGGCCGACCACCGTATTGGCGACGACGGGCAGCAGCGAATAGAGGAAGAGCGCGACGAAGGCGGGCGCCGCACCGATGCCGCGAATACCGATGGCCGCCGCGCCCGGCACATGCAGCGCGATCCAGCCGAGCGGCGCGATCAAAAGGCCGAAGAGGGCGATGGAGGGAATGGTCTGGATGATGTTCAGCCCGTTGAGCACGCCCGCCCGCAGCGGCTCCACCCGATGGCAGAGGATGCCGAGCGGCAGGCCGACGAGCGTGGCGGCGGCGAGCGAGCCGAGCGCCAGAACGACATGGCGGCCCGCCTCCAGCCAGAAGGTTTCGGCTCGGCTGCCATATTCCTTGAGGATCGACAGCCCGTCCCACGCGCCTGACATCAGAAGCCCGGCAATCGCGGCGGCAACGACCGCCAGCAGCGCGACGCGCGCATAGGCCGAAAGCTTCAGCCGCGCCAGTGCGTCTGCGGTCAAAAGCGCGAAGGCGAAGCTCGTCAGCCAGAAGCCGGAAGCGGGGGAAACGCGGGCATAGGTGTTTTCCGGCGGCGTCAGGTGGCTGGCGGAAAGCCCGATCAGGATGGCAAGGGCGAGAAGCGCGGCCAGACCGAGGACCAGCCGCAGAATCGTCGGCGTCTTGAGAACGATGAGCACGATGGCAAGGGCGACGAGCCCGAGCAGCGCCGCGCCGAAACCGCCGGGAAGCGCGTCAAGGATCGTCTTCGCCTCCCCGGGCACGATGCGATTGGCCCGAAACAATGCAAACGGCGCCAGAAAGGCGCCGTAAGCCAGCAATGCGGCGATCACCACGCCGAGCTTGTCGATCCGCACCGTCATGAACGCCTTTCGGGAGAATGACCCTTCGCCCGGGCGGGCGAAGGGCGCAGGCAGCTTACTTGATGAAGCCGTTCTTCTTGAGGAAGTCCTCGGCGACGGCCTTGGCCGGCTCGCCGCCGACCTGGACGCGGCCGTTGAGGTCCTGCAGCGTCACGAGATCGAGCTTCTCGAAGACGGGCTTGAGGATTTCCTCGATCTGCGGATTGGCCTTCAGCACCGCCTCGCGGATGATCGGCGAGGGCTGATAGACCGGCTGCACGCCCTTGTCGTCTTCCAGAACGACGAGGCCCGACGGCGCGATGCCGCCATCCGTGCCGTAGACCATGGCGGCGTTCGCGCCGTTCGTCTGGTTGGCCGCAGCGGCGATGGTCGCGGCCGTATCGCCACCCGACAGCGTGATGAGCTGTTCCGGCTTGAGGGTGAAGCTGTAGGTCGTCTGGAAGGCGGGAAGCGCGGCGGCCGAATTCACGAATTCGGACGAAGCGGCGAGCACAACCTGACCGCCGCCGGCAACGTATTTGCCGAAGTCGGTCAGCGTCACCAGCTTGTTCGGTTCGGCGACATCCTTGCGCAGCGCGATCGCCCAGGTGTTGTTGGCCGGCGACGGCGTCAGCCAGACGATCTTGTTGGCGTCGTAGTCGAGCGTCTTGGCAAGCTCGAAGGCCTTGGTCGCATCCTTCCAGGCCGGATCGTCCGCTTTCTCGAAGAAGAAGGCGGCATTGCCGGTATATTCCGGATAGATGTCGATCTCGCCGGCGATGATCGCCTGGCGTACGACGGGCGTTGCGCCGAGCTGCACCCGGTCCGTCGTCTGCACGCCATTGGCATTCAGCACGGCGAGGATGATGTTGCCGAGAACACCGCCTTCGGTATCGATCTTCGAGGAAACGACGACCTGGGCTTCTGCTGCGCCGGCCGTAAGGCCGAGGGCGAGCGCTGCTCCGAGGAATTTAACGACTGGGCGCATGTGAAAACCTTTCGTTTGTGCGGGAACCCATGGCGGCATTTTCACCACGTTTGGGAAGGCCCGTCCGGGCAAAGCATTTCATATATGTCAGACATTTGCAAAAAATAGACCGCGACGGCGGGCAAACGCACGCCGTTTGTTGCGGCCTCCAAAGCGCTTTCAAGATTGCGCGAACCGGACCGCTTTGGCAACAGAAACGCGTTGCAATTGTCGGTTTCATCCGACACTCTCTCACCGATCCGTTCTCATTCTCCAACATCCGCATTTCGCCATCCGCCGGCCCCGGACCCGATGTCCGGCGCAGATTTCGTGAGGGAACAATGAGCATCTATATTCTCGCATTGCTGATCGGCGTGGTGGCCGGGCTTCGGGCGATGACGGCGCCGGCCGCCGTCAGCATCGGCGCGGCGCTCGGCTGGCTGCCTGTGGGCGGCACCTGGGCCGCCTTTCTCGCCTATCGCTTCACGCCCTATATCTTCGGTGCGCTGGCGCTGATCGAATTCGTCACAGACCAGTTGCCGAGCACGCCGAGCCGCAAGGTGCCGCAGCAATTCGGCGCGCGCATCGTCAGCGGCGGCTTCTGCGGCGCAGTGCTCGGCACCGTGGGCGGCTCCCTGATCGGCGGGCTCGTCGCCGGCATTCTCGGCGCGATCATCGGTACGCTCGGCGGTGCGGAAGCCCGCCAGCGCCTCGTTGCCGCGACGGGCGGCAAGGACCTGCCGATCGCCCTTCTGGAGGACGCCGTCGCCGTGCTGCTCGGTCTCTTCGTCGTTTCCTCGGTGCTGTGATGCGCAGCTTCGATGCCATCGTCATCGGCGCCGGCCAAGCCGGCCCATCGCTCGCCGGCCGGCTGACGGCGGCGGGAAAAACGGTCGCCCTCATCGAGCGCAAGCTCGTCGGCGGCACCTGCGTGAACACCGGCTGCATGCCGACCAAGGCGATGGTCGCCAGCGCCTATGCGGCCCATCTTGCCCGCCGCGGCGCGGAATACGGCGTTGTGACGGGTGCCGTCTCCATCGATTTCGCCAAGGTCATGGCGCGCAAGGACAAGGTGCGTTTCGACGCCCGCAAGGGAAATGAGGACTGGCTGGACGGCATGAAGGGCCTCACCTTCATCCGCGGTCATGCCCGTTTCGAGAGCCCGACGGAAATCCGCGTCGGCGACGAATTGCTGTCGGCAAGACAGATCTTCCTCAATGTCGGCGGCCGCGCGGTCGTGCCGGATTTTCCCGGCGTCGCGGATGTGCCCCATCTTGACAACGTGTCGATGATGGAACTCACCGAAGTCCCTGATCATCTCGTCATCGTCGGCGGCAGCTATATCGGGCTGGAATTCGCGCAGATGTTCCGCCGCTTCGGTGCGAAGGTGACGGTGGTCGAGAAAGGACCGCGGCTGATCGCGCGCGAAGACGAGGACGTCAGCGCGGCCGTGCGGGACATCCTCGAGCGCGAAGGCATCGCCATCCGCACCGGGGCGGAATGCATCCGCTTCTTCCAGCACGGCGATGCCGTGGGCGTCGGGGTCGACTGCACGGACGGCGCACCGGAAATCCTCGGTTCGCACATCCTGCTCGCCACCGGGCGGCGGCCGAACACCGACGATCTCGGTCTCGACAAGGCGGGCGTCGCCACCGACAAGCGCGGCTACATTACCGTTGACGACCGTCTGGAAACAAATGTGCCCGGCATCTTCGCCCTCGGCGATTGCAACGGCCGCGGCGCCTTTACCCACACCGCCTACAACGATTTCGAGATCGTCGCGGCCAATCTGCTCGACGGCGAGCCGCGCAAGGTGAGCGACCGCATCCAGACCTATGCGCTCTATATTGATCCACCGCTCGGCCGCGCCGGCATGAGCGAGACGGAAGCCCGCAAGACCGGTCGCAAGCTGCTGATCGGCACAAGGCCGATGACGCGCGTCGGCCGCGCCAAGGAAAAGGGCGAAACGCTCGGCTTCATGAAGGTGATCGCGGATGCCGGGACGAAGGAAATCCTCGGCGCCTCTCTGCTGGGTACCGGCGGCGACGAGGCGGTGCAGAGCATTCTCGACGTGATGTATGCCGGCAAGCCCTACACGACGATCACCCATGCGGTGCATATCCACCCCACGGTGTCCGAACTGATCCCGACCGTTTTCGGTGACATGCAACCGGTGGATTGAGCCGGCGCTCGACGCCCAGCCGGTAAAACCGTTTGCAACCTTAAGAACAGGCCTTCGTCTCGTCAGTAAATATTAAGCTGCATCTGCCATCGTCCCCCGATGAGCGTGCCGGGCCCTGTCCGGCGAGGGCTCACGCACGCAAAGACGAACGGGACGCGATGAACGAGCGGCATGCGCAACTCTCCTTCCGGGGCCTGGGATACTACGTCCCCGCCATCGTCGTTGCGTTTGCCGTCCTGATCGCCGTCTTCCTTGCCGACGTGCAAAAGCGTCGGCTGGAGGAAGAATATCTGCGCTCCTTCACCACCGAGCAGCTCGGTCTGTTGCGCGCGCGCCTGCAGGGCAACATTCTCGGCAATGTGAAGCTGGTGCAGGGCCTCGTCGCCGCGTTCTCGACCGAATCGGACATGGCGCCGCCGCGCTTCGCCGAGCTTGCCGGACGCATCTTCCGTCAGGACACGTCCCTGCGCAGCCTCGCCATCGCGCCGGATTTCGTCGTCACCCTCGCCTATCCGCTGGAGGGAAGCGAACGGATCATCGGCCTCGACTATCGCAAGAACGAGCGCCAGCGCGCCGCCGCCTTGCAGGTGCAGGAACTCGACCGGCTGATCGTCACGGGCCCGGTAGATCTTGTGCAGGGCGGCCGTGGCGTGATCGCGCGTTATCCCATCCACACCGGCAAGGACAATGCCTTCTTCGGCATTGCCTCGGCCGTGATCGATCTCGAAAAGCTCCTGGAGCGCAGCGGCTTCAAGAACGACATGCGCATCGCCCTGTCGATCTCCAGCCGGGCGCATGACGGAGGACCGCTGCGTTCCGTCTTCCAGACGGGGAGCGCCGTCGATAGCGAGCCCGTCGTCATGACCATCGATATCGGTCACGAGATCTGGACCATGTCGGCGACGCCGCTGAAAGGCTGGCAGCAGCCGTCCGCCGATCTCGGCCGCTTCCGTGGCGGCCTCCTGCTGCTCGCCGTCATCATCGTCGCGCCGATGTTCTGGGTCGGCTACCTGATGAAGGACCGCCACCGTCACCTCCTCGCCCTGCAGGATCGCGAGGAGCGGCTGGAAACCGTTTCGCAGCGCCTCCAGCTTGCGCTCGATGCGTCCCGGGTCGGCGTCTGGGAATACGATACCGAAACGGCCGCCTTCTCCTGGGATGCGCGTATGCGCAAGCTCTACGACATCGCGCCGACGCAACCCGTCTGCACCTATCAGGACTGGCGCGCAGCCCTGCACCCCGACGATCTTGAAGAGGCCGAGCGCAATTTCGCCTCCTGTCTCGAAATGGAAAAACCCTACATCACCGAATTCCGCGTGCTGCGTCGCGATGGCATCCGCCATATCCGTGCGCACGGCATGACCTACCGCACCTCCTCCGGCGCAAAGCGCATCGTCGGCGCCAATTGGGACGTGACTGAGGACAACCAGCTGCAGGCCGAGCTGCTGCAGGCCAAGCTGACCGCCGAGGCGCAGAACCGCGCGCTGGAGGAAGCCCGCCGCGCCATGGAGCACAATTCACTGCATGATGCGCTGACCCGCCTGCCGAACCGCCGCTTCCTCGATCAGCAGCTTGCGCTTGCCGCCGCCGACGACCGCCCGCTGACCCTGCTCCACATCGACCTCGACCGCTTCAAGGACATCAACGACACGCTCGGCCATGCTGCCGGCGACGAGGTGCTGAAACAGGCGGCCGGTGTGCTGCGCGCCCATGTGCCGGCGGAGGATTTCATCGCCCGCATCGGCGGCGACGAATTCGTGCTACTCTCGCGGCGCGAGCCGGTCGCAGCCGATTTCCCCACGCTGTCCGCCCGTCTCATAGAAGCGATCAGCGAGCCGATGGCGATCGAGGGGCACGACTGCCGCATCGGCGCCAGCATCGGCATCGCCACGCGCAGCGATGCGGAAGAATCGGCCGAGCAGCTTCTCGTCAATGCCGATATCGCACTCTATGAAGCCAAGCGCCGGGGCCGCAACCGCGTGGAAGCCTTCAACGACGAGCTGCGCCTGCGCACCGTCGAGGTCAAGCGCCTCAGCGACGACATCCTGCGCGGCCTGGAGCGCGGCGAATTCCGCCCCTTCTTCCAGCCGCAGTTCTGTGCCGAGACGCTGGAAATCGTCGGCGTCGAGGCGCTTGCCCGCTGGCAGCATCCGACGCGCGGCTTCATCGCGCCCGATGTCTTCCTGCCGGTTGCCGAAAGCCTCAATGTCGTCGCGCGGATCGACGAGGCGATCCTCGAACAGGCGCTGTTCCAGATCCTGCGCTGGGAAACGCAGGGCATCGGCATTCCCCGCGTGTCGGTCAACGTCTCCTGCCAGCGCCTGCACGACGAGAACCTCATCGAGAAGCTGAAGGCGATGAACATCCGCCCCGGCATGCTGACCTTCGAACTGCTGGAATCGATCTCCTTCGACACGGCGGACGACGGCCTGAAGCAGGCGATCGAGGAGATCAAGGGGCTCGGCATCGACATCGAAATCGACGATTTCGGCAGCGGCCACGCGTCCATCGTCAGCCTTCTGGAACTCTCGCCCAAGCGCCTGAAGATCGACCGCCGGCTGGTACAGCCGCTGCTCGGCTCCACCGCGCAGCAGAGCCTTGTCCATTCGATCATCGACATCGGCAAGGTGCGCGGCATCGAGACGGTCGCCGAAGGTGTCGAAACGCTGGAACATGCCGAACTGCTGCGCCGCCTCGGCTGTCACGTGCTGCAGGGCTACGCGCTGGCGCGCCCCATGCCGGCGGAAGACTTCCTCGCCTTCGCCAAGGCCCGAAGCTGGATGCCGGCGGAACGGCTCAGCCCGGCAAAAGCGAGCTGAGCACGTCGGCGACGGCCTGCCCGTCATGCTGGCCGCGCTGCCAGGGATCCTCGAATTCGCCGATGACCGCTTCCGCGCCAAGCCGCGCCGCAGCGGATTCCAGTGCCCCGTTGCCGAGATAGGCGAAGGCGCCGACGGTCTTCTCGAAGGGCAGGAGCTGGCGGTTCGCCAGCACATGGGTAAAGGGCCGTGCTTCCGCCCCGCCGCGCGCCTGCCAGAGGCTGCCGGCGATTTCCAGCATGCGAGCCACGTCGAGGCCGCGGGTTTCCCGGCATTGCAGGATATTGCCGATGAAGATGCGGCGGGCGTGCACGTTGCGTGCAATCGCCGGCACGATGCCATCGACGAGGAAGTGCGGCAGGATGCTGGTAAAGAAACTGCCCGGCCCGAAGACGATGGCATCGGCGCTTTCCAGGCTCTCGATGACGGCCTCGTTGGCCGGCGCTGCCGCGCCCCCGCTCGTCAGTGCGATGTCGCGGATACCGGTCCGGCCGTGCGCCTCATCGAGCGCCGTGACGCGGTGCTGGCCGTCGATGCGCGTACCGTCGCCCAGCACGGCCGATAGATCCCCGCCATCGGCCGTGGACGGCCAGACATGGCCCGCGATGTCGCAGAGCTTGCGGAAGACGAAGATGGCGGTGTTGATGTCGCTGTTATGGGCGAGATGGGCGCCGGTGAGGATGAAGTTGCCGATGCTGCCGTTGCGGAAATCGAAATCCGTCGCCACCGCCGCGCGGAAGGTGCGCAGGTAATTGAGGATCGCGCCGCGCAGGCCCGGCTCCATGCGCTCCAGCAAGGGATGGCGGCCCTCGGCATAAAGGGCAAATTCCGTGCGGGCATCCGCCGCCGCACCGCTGGTAAGACGCGCGTTGCAGACCTTCACCACGTCGCCAGCCCGGCCTTCGCCATGGGCCATGGTCATCAGCGCCTGGCGGATGTCACCGACCGCCAGGACGCCAAGGCTTTCACGGATGACCTTGGAACTGCCGCCGCTATCCCAAGCCGGCACGATGCGCGTCAGCCGCACGGGCTTTGCACACAGCGCCAGATTGGTCGAGCGGCAGGCCGTGCCGCCCGAGAAGAGTACGATATGCGGCAACCGGTTCCCGGCCATCCGTCCCCCGTTCTACGGCGCGATGTTGTAGGCCGCGCCGATCAGGGTCTTGGTATAGGCCTCCTTCGGCGCGCTGAAAATGGCGTCTGTCGGCCCCTCCTCGACGATCTTGCCGTCCTTCATCACGATCACATAGTCGGACATGGCGCGAACCACCGACAGGTCATGGCTGATGAAGACATAGGAAAGACCGTAGCGGGTCTGGAGATCGCGCAAAAGCTCGATCACCTGGCCCTGCACCGAACGGTCGAGCGCCGAGGTCGGCTCGTCGAGCACCACGGCCTGAGGCTTCAGGATCATGGCGCGCGCGATGGCGATGCGCTGGCGCTGTCCGCCCGAGAACTCGTGCGGATAGCGGTTGCGCGCCGCCGGATCGAGGCCCACCTCCTTCAGCGCCTCGATCGCCCGCTTGTCGCGGTCGGCCCGCGAAAGCTGCGGCTCGTGCACATAGAGCCCTTCCGTGATGATCTCGCCCACCGTCTGGCGCGGCGAGAGCGACCCGTAGGGATCCTGGAAGACCAGCTGCATGCTGCGCCGGAGCGGCCGCATGCCGGTTCGGTCGAGGCCGGAGATATCCGTCTTGCCGAAACGGTAGGCGCCGCCGCTGGAAATGAGGCGGAGCAATGCCCGGCCGAGCGTCGACTTGCCGGAACCCGATTCCCCCACGACGCCGATGGTCTGGCCTTCGTGCAGGCTGATGCTGACATTGTCGACGGCGCGGAAGGTCGAGGCGCGTTTCTTGAGGAGCCCGCCGTCGATCTTGTAGTCCACGACGACATTGCGGCCTTCGAGGATGATCGGGGCGTCGTCCGCCGGTGCGGCCTTGCGGCCATGCGGTTCGGCCTCGATCAGCATGCGCGTATAGTCGGCCTTCGGGTTGTCGAAGAGCTCGGCCGTCACGCCCTGCTCCACCACCTCGCCACGCCGCATGACGACGACCCGTTCGGCGAAATGCCGGACGATGCCGAGATCGTGCGTGATGAGCACGATGGCCATGTCGAACCGCTTCTGGAGGTCGCGCAGCAGTTTCAGGATCTGCGCCTGGATGGTCACGTCGAGCGCCGTCGTCGGTTCGTCGGCGATCAGGATGTCCGGCTCGTTGGCGAGCGCCATGGCGATCATCACGCGCTGGCGCTGGCCACCGGACATTTCGTGCGGATAGCTGTTGATGCGGCGATCCGGGTCGGGAATGCCGACGAGCTTCAGCAATTCCAGCACGCGCGGACGGGCCTGTTTCTGCGTGCCGCCACGATGATGCACGATCACCTCGGCGATCTGCTTGCCGATGGGATAGAGCGGATCGAGCGAGGTCATCGGCTCCTGGAAGATCATCGTGATCTTCGCGCCGCGGATCTCGTTGAGCGCCTTGGGCGGAAGGCCCACCATCTCCTGCCCGCGATACTTCGCGGAGCCGGAAACGCTACCGTTGGCGGCGAGCAGGCCCATGATGCCCATCATGGTCTGGCTCTTGCCGGAACCCGATTCACCCACCACCGCCAATGTTTCGCCGGGGCAGACATCGAGGCTGATGCCCTTGACCGCATTCACGGTGCCGTCGGGCGTAGAGAAGGTGACCTTCAGATCCCGGACGGAGAGGATCGGTTCCATGGTCTTTGTCTTGTCTTCCATGTCAGCGGTCCTTCGGGTCGAATGCATCGCGCAAGCCATCGCCGACGAAGTTCAGCGAGAAGAGCGTGACGACGAAGAAGATGGCGGGGAAGACGAGCAACCACGGCGCCGACTGGATGTTGTTGGCGCCTTCCGCGATCAGCGACCCCCAGCTCGTCAGCGGCGCCTGGACGCCGAGGCCGAGGAAGGAGAGGAAGCTTTCGAGAAGGATCACCTTCGGCACGATGACCGTGACGAAAATGACGACCGGACCGACGGTGTTCGGAATGACGTGCCGGCGGATGATCTGCCAGTCCGTCAGGCCGAGCGCCTCTGCCGCGCCGATGAATTCCCGCCGCTTCAGCGACAGCGTCTGACCGCGCACGATGCGGGCCATGTCGAGCCATTCCACCGCACCGATGACGATGAAGATCAGCACGAAGCTGCGGCCGAAGAACACGACGAGCACCACGACGAGGAAGACAAAGGGCAGCGAATAGAGGATTTCGACGAAGCGCATCATGACGTTGTCGACACGCCCGCCCATATAGCCCGAGATCGCGCCGTAGACGACGCCGATACCGAGCGAGACGAGGCTGGCGAGCAACCCGACGGCGATGGAGATCTGCCCGCCGAGCATAACGCGCGCCATGAGGTCGCGCCCGTTGGTATCCGTGCCGAACAGGAAATATTCCCGGTCCACGATACCCGTGAGCGTGAGCTTGCGGCCCTCGTCTTCTGTCTTGACGACCTCGGTCTTGTCGAACTCGTTGGCCCGGTCGAAGTAGCGCGCGGCGCGCGGATCGATCGGGTCCTTCGCGGTGACGATCGCCGTGAAGGCTTCGCCTTCGACGGAGAAGGATTGCAGCTCGACGCGGGCGCGGGTCGCGACCCCCTTCATGGCATCTTCCAGCGCGTCCTCACCCGGCCGCGGCTCGAGGCTCGGCGGGATGGTGACGTAGGACGAGAAGACCTGGTCATAGGTGTGGCTGATGAAGAACGGGCCGAAGAAGGCGAAGCACGCGATCAGCACCAGCATGACCGCGCCGGCCATGGCCGGACGGTTGCGGCGGAAGCGCATGACGGCGAGCTGGAAGAGGCTGCGCCCCTTCACTTCGCTCTCCGGCACGGCGGAAACGACGGCATCAGTCATGGCGAACCCTCGGATCGAGCAGGCCATAGAGAATGTCGACCAGCAGATTGAACACGATGACGAAGATGGCGATCAGCACGACCGTGCCCATGACGAGCGTATAGTCGCGATTGATCGCACCGAGCACGAAGTAGCGCCCGACGCCGGGAATGGTGAAGATCGTCTCGACGACCGCCGAGCCCGTCAGGAGAGCCGCCGCGCAGGGTGCGAGGTAGGACACGATGGGCAGCATGGCGCCGCGCATGGCATGCACCACCACCACCGATTTCGCCGGCAGGCCATAGGCGCGCGCCGTGCGGATATGGTCGGTGCGCAGCGCCTCGATCATCGAACCGCGGGTAAGGCGGGCGAAGACGGCGAGCTGCGGCAGGGCAAGCGCGATCATCGGCAGGATGAGGAAGCGCAGCGACCCGTCGCCCCAGCCCCCGGCAGGCAGCCAGGCCAGCACGATGGCGAAGATCAGCGTCAGCACCGGACCGACGACGAAGTTCGGCACCGTGACGCCGACCGTCGCGACCGACATGACCGCGAAGTCGAGCGCGCTGTTCTGCCGGAGCGCAGCAATCGTGCCGACGATGACGCCGCCGACAAGCGCGAGCAGCAGCGCATAGAAGCCGAGCTCCATCGAATAGGGCAGCCCCTTGCCGATCAGCTCGGCGACGGTGTTGTCCTTGTAGATGTAGCTCGGGCCGAAATCGCCGCTGAGCGCATTGCTCATATAGGTGAGGTATTGGCGCCAGAGGGGTTGATCGAGCTGGTAGGCCCGCATCAGGTTTTCCATCGTGGCGGGCGGAAGAGGTCGTTCGAGGTTGAACGGTCCGCCGGGCGCAAAGCGCATGAGGAAGAACGAAATTGTGACGACGATAAATAGCGTCGGCACGGCGCTGGCGAGGCGCCGTAGAACGAAAGCAAGCATGACCAGGTCTCCCCAGATACGCAGTGCGCGGCCCCAGGGGACCGCGCACATACGTTAGATCATTCGGAAACGCTGAGGAAGCGGCTCAGGTGCTGGTTGGCGGCATTGTCCTGCCAACCCTGGACCTTGCTGGAGACGAGCCAGAGGTCGGCCTGCGTGAGGAACGGCGCGATCGGCTGTTCCTTCATCAGCAGGGCTTCCGCGTCATGCAGGACCTTCGCGCGCGCCGCCGGATCGCGCTCCTCGTACGACTTCTTCATCAGAGCGTCGTAGTCGGCATTGTTGAACTGGCCGTAGTTGAAGGTCTTGTTGGTGCTGACGCTGAGCGCCAGGAAGTTTTCGGCATCCGCATAGTCGGCAACCCAGCCGGCGCGCGCGACGTTGAACTTGCCGCCTTCCTGCAGGTAGGCGTAGTGCGAGGACACGTCGAGGTTCACCATGGAGACGTCGGCGCCGAAGGTGTTCTTCCACATGTCAGCAACGGCCGTCGCCACGCGCTCGTGGTTCGGGTTGGTGTTGTAGCGGATTTCGATCTTCAGCGGCTTGCCGCCTTCGCCGTAGCCGGCGTCCTTCATCAGCTTGAGCGCTTCGTCTTCGCGATCGAGCTGCGACATCGCGCCGAAATCGGCCGTCGCCGGCTCATAGCCCTGGATGCCCGGGGGCACCATGGAATAGGCCGGAAGCTGCGAACCGGAATAGATCTCCTTGGCCAGGAAGTCGCGGTCGACGGCCATGGAGAGCGCGCGGCGCACGCGCACGTCGCTATAGGGCTCCTGACGGGTGTCGAAGGCGTAGTAGTAGGTCGCCAGCGTCGGTGCGACGTGAACCTGCTCGCCATAGCTCTTTTTCAGGCGCTCGATCTGGTCGGCCGAGAAGTTGTAGACGAGGTCCATTTCCTTCGCCTCGAAGCGGCGGACGGACGCGGCCTGGTCGTCGATCGGGTAGAAGACCACCTTGTCGAGCTTGACGTTGGCGGCATCCCAGTATTCCGCATTCTTCTCGACGACGAGGTTGTCGTTCGGAACGTGGCTGACGAGCTTGAACGCGCCGTTGGAAACCATCGTACCGGGCTTGACGAAGTCCGCGCCGTTCTTTTCGACGCTGGCCTTGGAAACCGGAAGCGCCGTCTGGTGCGCAAGCAGTTCGAGGAAGAAGGGCGTCGGGCGCTCGAGCGTGATTTCGACGGTCTTTGCGTCGACGGCCTTGACGCCGAGCTGGTCGAGGCCGAGATCGCCCTTGTTGACCTTTTCGGCGTTCTTGATCGGGTAGAGGATGTTGGCGTAGCCGGCTGCCGTCTTCGGGTCTTCGACGCGGGTGAAGGAGAAGACGAAGTCTTCCGCCGTCACGGGCGAACCGTCGGACCACTTGGCGCTGTCGCGCAGCTTGAAGGTGTAGACCGTGGCGTCATCCGAAACGGTCCAGCTTTCAGCCGCGCCGGGGACGATCTTGCCCGAGGCGTCATAGACCGTCAGACCTTCATAGAGGTCCTTCAGGATGAACTCTTCGATGTTGATGGAGGTGTGGGCCTGGTCGAGCGTCTGCGGCTCGCCGGCATTGCCACGGTGGAGAACCGCTTCGGCCAGCGCCGGGCTTGCGCCCAGCAGGATCGCACCGGCCAGAAGTGCTGCACGGAAACCAGTCAGTTTGTTTGCCATTTTATGTCTTCCTTCCCCGTTGTTTTTTTGGGTGCCACATCAATTGTCCGGGTTTGTCCGCTTTGCAAGACCCTAAAAACAGGAAATGCACAGTGTCTGCACAACTTCTATGCGGTCCGCCAATGCGACCAAACGCGACGTCCGACGCCTATCTGCGCCAAAAGATGAGAAAAATATTTGCGTTTGCCTAAAGAAATCGCAGTTTTCTGCCCATCGTTTTGCACGGTTTTCTGCGAATGATCGGCCATCGAACACCTGATCCAGAACGGAGTCTCCCCAAGATGAACTGGTTGAAAACCCTCGCCGCCGCCGCGGCTCTCCAGGCCGCCGTCTTCGCCCCGGCGCTTGCCGGCGAAAATCTCGCTGCCGTCCAGTCGGCCGGCGCGCTGAAGATCGGCACCGAAGGCACCTACGCGCCCTTCACCTACCATGACACCGACGGCAAGCTGGTCGGCTTCGACGTCGAGATCGGCGAAGCCATCGCCAAGAAGCTTGGCGTGAAGGCCGAATTCCTCGAAGGCAAGTGGGACGGCCTGATCGCCGGCCTCGACGCCAACCGCTACGACGCCGTGATCAACCAGGTCGGCATCACCGAGGCGCGCAAGCAGAAGTACGACTTCTCCGAACCCTATATCGCTTCAAAGGCCGTGCTGATCGTTCGCGCCGACGACGACAGCATCAAGGGCTTCGCCGACCTCAAGGGCAAGAAATCCGCCCAGTCGCTGACCAGCAACTTCGGCAAGCTCGCCCAGGAATCCGGCGCCGAACTCGTCGGCACCGACGGCTTCGACCAGTCGATCCAGCTCGTGCTGACCGGCCGCGCCGACGCCACGATCAATGACAGCCTGTCCTTCCTCGACTTCAAGAAGCACAAGCCCGACGCCAATGTGAAGATCGCCGCCGAGCAGGAAGGCGCCGACTATTCCGGCGTCATCATCCGCAAGGGCGAACCGGAGCTTCTGGAAGCGATCAACAAGGCGCTTGCGGACATCAAGGCCGACGGCACCTACCAGGCGATCTCGGACAAGTATTTCGGCCAGGACGTCTCGAAGTAATTGCCGACGGCTGCTTCGCGGCAGCCGCTTCCTGCCCTATAGATAGCACCGTCAACTGGCCGGGGATCACCCCGGCCAGCCGCATTTCCGGAGGTTTTCCCCGTGCCGCCGTGGCTTCAACTGATGCTGGACTCGCTTGCGCCGCTGCTCTGGGCCGCGCTCGTCTTCACCATTCCGCTTACCCTCGCCTCCTTCGTGCTCGGCCTTGCGCTCGGGCTTCTGACCGCCGTCGCGCGGCTGTTCGGGCCGCGGCCGCTCTCGGCCATCGCGCGCTTCTACGTCTGGGTGATCCGCGGCACGCCGCTCCTGGTGCAGCTCTTCGTCATCTTCTACGGCCTGCCGAGCGTCGGCATCCTGCTCGATGCCTTCCCGGCCGCGCTCATCGGCTTTACGCTGAATGTCGGGGCCTATACGTCGGAGATCATCCGCGCCGTCATCTCCTCCGTGCCGCGCGGCCAGTGGGAAGCGGCCTATTCGATCGGCATGAGCTGGTCGCAGGCCATGCGCCGCACCATCCTGCCCCAGGCGACGCGCGTCGCCGTGCCGCCGCTCTCCAACACCTTCATCTCGCTGGTCAAGGACACTTCGCTTGCCGCCGCCGTCACCGTGCCGGAGCTTTTCCAGACGGCGCAGCGCATCGTCGCCACCACCTATGAGCCGCTGATCCTCTATATCGAGGCGGCGCTGATCTATCTCGCGCTGAGCTCCGTGCTCTCGGCCCTGCAGGTGCGCCTCGAAAAACGCTTCGCCCGCTATGGCGGCTTCCTGGAGGCCCGAACATGATCGAACTGGCCCATATCGAAAAGCGCTTCGGCGACAACCCTGTGCTGCGTGACATCAGCCTTCGGCTGGCCGAGGGTACCGTGACCGCGCTGGTCGGCCCTTCCGGCGGCGGCAAGAGCACGCTCCTGCGCTGCATCAACCTGCTCGAAACGCCGACCTCCGGCTCGATCCGGCTCGGCGAGGAGAAGATCGACTTCGCACCCGGCCGCAAGGTCGGCTGGGACGCCATCCAGAAGCTGCGCCGCCAGACCGGCATGGTCTTCCAGAATTTCCAGCTCTTCCCGCATCAGACGGCCATCGCCAACGTGATGGAAGGCCTCGTCACCGTCCTCAAATGGCCACCCGCAAAGGCGCGCGCCCGGGCGCTCGAACTGCTCGAAAAGGTCGGCATGGCGCACAAGGCCGACGCCTGGCCGGCGACGCTTTCCGGCGGCCAGCAGCAGCGTGTCGCCATCGCCCGCGCGCTCGCCCCTTCCCCGCGCGTTCTCCTGTGCGACGAGCCGACCTCGGCGCTCGACCCGGAACTCGCGGAAGAGGTCGTGGAAGTGCTGAGCCGGCTCGCCCGCGAAGGCACGACGATGGTCATGGCGACGCACGATCTGCGCCTTGCCTCGCGCGTTGCCGATACCGTGGTTTTTCTCGATGGCGGGGTGATCGTCGAGCAGGGTGCGCCGCGCGCAATCTTCTCGGCGCCGGAGCGTGAACGCACGAAAAAATTCATCGCTTCGCTCAGTGCGCCGCAGAGCTACGACATCTAGAATACACCCCGCCTCACGTAAGGGTAGAGAGGAAATCCGATCCGCGACGGTTGCATCGGAGGGGCGATTCGAGCAAAGTGGCGAGACATTCGTATCTCGCCATGCCCCGGCATGCTTATAGGGGAGAAAGCCTCATGAACAAGAAAACACCCAATCCGATCGACGTGTTCGTCGGCTCCCGCGTCCGTCTGCGCAGGCTGATGGTCGGCATGAGCCAGGAAGCGTTGGCCGACCGTCTGGGCGTGACGTTCCAGCAGGTGCAGAAGTACGAAAAGGGCACGAACCGCATCAGCGCCAGCCGCCTCCAGGCCATCTCGGAAGTCTTCCGCGTACCGCCGAGCTTCTTCTTCCAGGACGACGAGAATGCCACGCCGACCACGGGCGCAGCCCATGAAACCGGCGACGTCTCCACCTTCGTTTCCTCCAAGGAGGGTCTCGACCTCAACCGCGCTTTCCTGAAGATCGAAGATGCCGGCGTGCGCAAGTCGATCATTCAGCTCGCGACCGCGCTTTCCAAGGCAAGCGCCGGCGATCCGGTCGCGGAACGCGCGGATACCGCATCGGAACTGCGGATCTGAACCCACGATGCCGGCACGGCTGCAGACGCTCGGTCATCTGCACCTGCTCGACGAGGGCGGCAATACCATCGTCTTTCCTGAAAAGGCGCTGCTGATCCTCTGCTATCTCCGCACGCGCGGCCTGACGGACATGCCGAGGGCCGACGCGGCGGGCCTTTTCTGGGACCATGCAAACCCGACTGCCGCCTTCGCCAGCCTGCGGCAGACCATTGCCCGCGTGCAGAAACGCCAGCGCGAACTCGGCCGGGCCTATCTCGCCTTCACAGATGCCGCCATCGCACTCGGGCCGGACGCCCTTGAAAGCGACGTGGACGGCGCGCGCGCGGACGCGGGGCTCGATCTCCTGGCCGGCCTCCTCACCGAGGATTTCCTCAAACATATCAAGCCCGGAACGCGGGCGCTTGCGAACTGGATCGCCCTGCAGCGAACCGGCCACATCGCGCTGCTCCGCAACGCCCTTCTTGCCAGCGCGGCGCCCGGGAGCGCTTCCCGGCAGTCCCGTTCGATGGCCGCCATGCGCCTGCTGGAGGCCAATCCCGACGATGACGAGGTGCGTGCCGCGCTGACCGGCCGCCCGGCGGCCATCGCGGCGGCGCCGATGACCGTCCTTTCCCCCGCCCGGATTCTCTCCCCGCAGGAGATCGACGCACCGCAGCGGCCCAATCCGCCCCGTGTGCTGCTGTTGCCCCCGGGCACTGCCTCAGCCTCGCGCATTGCCACGCGTTTTTCGGAGGCGCTGATCGAGGACGTGACGATCGGGCTGTGCGCCCTGCGCTCGATCTCGATCATCGCGCCGCATACGGCCGCGCAGATTTCGCTCCAGGCCGACCGCGCCGCCACCTATGAACGCCACAAGATCAGCTACATTCTCGAAACGCGGCTTCGGGACGAGGGAGACAGCCACACGCTGTTCGCTCAGCTCATCTTCTTCGGCAGCGACGAGATCATCTGGGCCGAGCGTTTTCCGCTCTCCCCGGAAGGCCTCGCCCGCTCGCGCCAGATGATCGCCCATCAGATCGCCGGCGCCATCGCCAGCGAGATCGAACGCAACCAGCTGGCGCGCAACGACTATGAGCGCGACGCCGGCGCCTATCGCAGCTTCCTGATCGGCCAGGGCCAGTTGAAGAACCTCGACCTGCGCGACGTCCGCCGCGCCCGCAAGAGTTTTCGCGAGGCCCTGCAGACGAATACCGGCTTCGCACCGGCCCTCGGCGGCCTTGCCCGCAGCTACTTCCTCGAATGGCTTGTGACGGCCCGCGGTGACAAGGACCTGCTGCGCCAGGCGGAACTTCACGCGGAGGAGGCCATCCAGGCTGACGAGCATCTGCCCGCCGGCTACCGCGAACTTGGCGTCGTCAAGCTCTATGCCCGTCAGTTCGACGAAAGCATTGCCTATCTCGAGAAGGCCGAGGCGCTGAGCCCGCACTATGCCAATGTGTTGTCAAGCTATGCCGACACGCTTGTCCAGGCCTCGCAACCGTTGGCCGGCATCCGGAAGATCGAGCAGGCGATCGATTTGAACCCGCTGCCACCGGACGAATATTACTGGACTGCCGCGGGCGCCTCCTATTCTTTCGGAAAATACGAAGAGGCCCTCGCCTATATCGGGCGCATGAAAGACAAGACACCGGTGCACCGCCTCACCGCCGCCTGCTGGGCCATGCTGGGCGATCTGAAGAAGGCGCGGCTGTTCGTGCGCCGAACCTATAACGTGAACCCGAATTTCGATATGGAAGCATGGATGGCCGTCGTTCCCTTTCGGGAGGAGTGGCAACGCGAGCAGTATTATGAAGGCCTCAAGAAGGCGGGTTTCTGATCGCGGGCGCGGCTTGAGTGCCGCCCCCCACATTTCGGTTTCGGCCAGGCGGCTCTCGGCTCATTGCATGCCCCATCGCATCTCGCCACCACCTCAAGTCACCCCTTGAGTAGAAAGATAGACACAAAATATACAACCTGTGAACGCAGGCGCGTCCCACAGGAAATGCTGAAGCCAAGAGGATTTCGCGAAAATTTCGCGGTGTTTCGCACTGCAAAACCGGGAAAATCGGGAAATGCCGGATTTTCCACCCGGATTTCCCCTTCAAAAGCCCCACAACAACCCGAGACGCAAAAAATCGTGTGAATTCCCATTCCGCGTGTGTCACGCTTAAGTCACGCGCGAAGCCAGGGAGTCACGCCTATACTTTAGGCAGGGGTTTTTAAGGAGCTTTGCTCCGGGGGCTGTGAATGAAAGTCGATATTGACGAGAAGGAAGACCGCGGCAACGAATTGATCGCGCTGGCGCGTCTCGTCGCCTTCGCGCTGGAAACCGCGAAGACGCTGGATGCGGAGGTGGCAGAGTTTTGCCTGGACAAGGCGCTGCGGGCGGTTCTGGAACAGATCGACGAACCATCCCGCCTGACGCTGACCGCCAGCGACATCATGCTGATGAATCGTACTCCGCTTTGTTGAGCGCATCTGGTGGCCGGTCCGCCGGCCGAACTCAGGCGCCGTCTCCTTCACGGCGCTGATCACGCCGGCGGTCTGGGGCCTCGGATCGCCGGCGATTTTTTGCGTGCTACAGATCGACGCTTTGAGTTGAAAAGAGCCGAGGCAGGCTTTTCCCCGCTGCCGCCACCCGCTACCGGAGAGCGAGGCGTCAAACGGACGCCCGCACGGAGTACGGCATGGACAGCGGCAGCGGCATCGACAGGAACGGCACGGGCGGAAACGCCGCGACCGCTGCGCATCCGTGAGCGCCGTTGCCGCCTATGGCGGTCTCTTCCTTGCCGCCTTTGTCGCCGCCACCCTGCTGCCGGCCCAGTCGGAAGCGGTTCTGGCCGGCCTGCTCGCGACGGGCCACTATGCCCCCGCGATCCTCATTCTCGTCGCCGGCATAGGCAATGTGCTCGGCTCGGTGGTCAACTGGTTGCTTGGCCGGGGCATGGAGCGGTTTCGTGAGACCCGCTGGTTTCCCGTCAGCGCCAAGAACCTCGAACGCGCCGGGAACTGGTATCGCCGCTACGGCTGGTGGAGCCTGCTCTTCAGCTGGCTGCCTTTCGTCGGGGATCCGTTGACGGTGGCCGCCGGCATCATGCGAGAACCGTTTGCCCGCTTCCTGCTGGTCGTCTCCATCGCCAAGTTTGGCCGCTACATCGTGCTCGCCGCCCTCGTTCAGCAGTGGCTGTGAATTTTTTCGACAGGCGATGGAATGAGTTTCGACCGGCTTTCGTATACTGGGGCATGAACGGAAAGACACCCGGCTTCAACGTGATCGGACAGCTCGCAGCGCTTCGGCGCTATGCGCTCTCGCTCGTTCGCAATCCGGACGAGGCGGAAGACCTTGTGCATGATGCGCTGGTGAAAGCATATGAACGCCAGTCGACCTTTCGTACCGGCGCCAGTGTGCGCAACTGGCTGATGTCGATCCTGCACAACGCCCATATCGATCGCCTGCGCCAGCGCCGTTCGCAGGAGCGCCGGCATGATGCGGCGGCCGAGATCGCGGAAACTTCCGTGCCGGCGAACCAGGATCATTCAGTGCGCCTCACGCAGTTGCGCAACGCCTTCTTCGCCCTGCCGGACGAGCAACGCGAGGCGCTGCATCTCGTCGCCATCGAGGAGCTTTCCTATCAGGAGGCGGCCGAAACGCTCGGCATTCCGGTGGGCACGCTGATGTCGCGCATCGCCCGCGCCCGCCAGCGGCTGCGCGCTTTCGAACAGAATGGCGCCGCCGCGCCCGTCACCCATCTCAGAATTGTCGGAGGTACCGGCGATGACAAGCAATGACCCCATCCTCGAATCCGATCTCAACGCCTATGTCGACGACCAGCTCGCCGTCGGCCGGCGCATCGAGGTGGAGGCCTTTCTTTCCGAGCGGCCGGAGGTCGCCGCACAGATCATGAAGGATCTGCGCGTGCGCGACGAACTGCGCCTGGCGCTTGCCGACCACCGCACTGTGACGCGGCAGGAGACGCGCGAGGCCGCGCGCCTGCTCGAGCGTGCGCTGTCGCGCCGCCGTTTCGTCTCCATCTTCCGCCGCGCGGCAACGATCGCGCTCTTCGTCGCCGCGGGCTGGACGGCCCATGCCGTGCTCGGCCCCTTCGGGGCGACGGAGGTCGTCGCTTCCACCCCGCCGCCGGCCTTCGTGGAAGAGGCCGTGCGGGCGCACAAGACGACGCTTCTGCGCGATGCCATGGCCTCGCAGCCGGAAACCGAAACCTTCGATCCCGCCGAAATCCGCTCGGCAACGGCCATCGTGCTGCCGGACCTGCCAAAGGGCTGGACCGTCATCGACACGCAGGTCTTCCCCTCCGCCTTCGGGCCGAGCGTCGAACTCGTGCTGGAACCGCGGAAGGACGAGCGGCTGTCGCTCTTCGCCGTCAGACCCGGTTCCTTTGCCGTGCAGCATGTCCTGCTCTTCCATGCCGACAATGCCCGCGCCGCCTACTGGCAGATCGGCGACGTCGCCTATGCGCTCGTGTCGGAAAGCCGCAAGGCCGACGACCTCACCGAAACCGCGCGGGACCTCTCCCGCACGCTCTACTGATCAACCGTTTCCAGAAGGAGATATTCGATGGAACCCGTACAACAGCGATTTGGCTATGGCGCGCAGGCGCAGTCGGCCGCCCTCTTCGACGAGGGCCTGCGCCAGCACATGCTGCGCATCTACAACTATATGGGCCTCGGCCTCGTCATCACCGGCATCGTCGCCTTCGTCGTCGGCTCGACGCCGGCGCTCTACGTGCCGATCTTCTCCTCGCCGCTGAAGTGGGTGGTGATGCTGGCGCCGCTCGCCTTCGTCTTCTTCTTCTCGTTCAAGATCCAGACGATGTCGGCCAGCGCCGCGCAGATGACCTTCTGGGCCTTCTGCGCCGTCATGGGCCTGTCGCTCGCCTCGGTGTTCCTGGTCTTCACCGGCACGAGCATCGCCCGCACCTTCTTCATCGCCGCCACCATGTTCGGCGCGACGAGCCTCTACGGCTATGTGACGAAGCGTGACCTCGCCAAGTTCGGCTCGTTCCTGATGATGGGCCTGATCGGCGTGATCATCGCCTCGATCGTCAACATCTTCCTGGGCTCCAGCGCCCTGCAGTTCGCGATCTCCGTCATCGGCATCGTCGTCTTCGTCGGCCTTACCGCCTGGGACACGCAGAACATCAAGGAACAGTATGCCGACAACCTCGGCCACGAGTCGCAGCAGAAGATGGCCGTGTTCGGTGCGCTTTCGCTGTATCTGAACTTCGTCAACATCTTCCAGCTTCTCCTGAATTTCACAGGCGAGCGCGAATAGTTCTCCCAACGATTTCAACGGGAACGGCGGGGCAACGCCCCGCCGTTTTCGTTTGCGTCTTCCTTTCCTCCAGCCCGCGTCCTTCCCGCGCTTTGCTCCCGGGAATCTGACCGGCATCCTCCGAGGGCAAGACACACGTGTCAGGCGCGAGAAGAGCGGAACGGACGGCGTTGCGGCGCAATAAAAGGTAAGTTTATGCTTACTTTAAATCTCCCCGTTGACAAATCGCCCGGCAGCGTTTTTGCTTGAGACATTCACCAGGGGGGTCCCGACAAGGGGCTGAGATACTGCTGGCATTCGCAGCGCAGTGACCCGTTGAACCTGATCCAGTTCATACTGGCGTAGGGACGGTGCAAGCGCTGTGGCAGCAATCCGCAACCCGGATTCCGCATCGGCGTCCTTCCATCATTCCGGCTCTAGGACTGGGTCTCCAAACCGCAACTTGGAGCCTCACCGATGAATATTGCCGCCCAGAAAATCACCCCCACCGTCACCACCGGCGCCCTCCCCGCCTCGCGGAAGATCCACATTCCCGGCGAGCAGCATCCGGATATCCGCGTTCCCATGCGCGAGATCGCCCTGCACCCAACCTCCGGCGAACCGCCTGTCACGGTCTACGATGCCTCCGGCCCCTATACCGACCCGGCCCATGTCGTTTCCATCGACGGCGGTCTGCCGCGTCTTCGCGAAAGCTGGGTCGCCGCCCGCGGCGACACGGAAGCCTATGAGGGGCGCCATATCCGTCCGGAGGACAACGGCTTTGCCACCGGTGAGCGGCTGACGCCCGAATTTCCCATCCGCAATCAGCCGCGCCGCGCCACGGGCGGAAGGGCCGTGACCCAGCTCGCCTATGCCCGCGCCGGCATCGTCACACCGGAGATGGAGTTCATCGCCATCCGCGAGAACCTCGGCCGCCAGGCCGCAAAGGAGGCTCTTGTCCGCGACGGCGAAAGCTTCGGCGCACATGTGCCGGACTTCGTCACGCCGGAATTCGTCCGACAGGAGATCGCGAGCGGCCGGGCGATCATTCCGGCCAACATCAACCACCCGGAGGCCGAACCGATGATCATCGGCCGGAACTTCCTGGTGAAGATCAACGCCAATATCGGCAATTCCGCCGTCACCTCCTCCATGGCGGAAGAGGTGGAGAAGATGGTCTGGGCGATCCGCTGGGGCGCCGATACGGTGATGGATCTCTCCACCGGCCGCAACATCCACAACATCCGCGAATGGATCATCCGCAACTCGCCGGTGCCGATCGGCACCGTGCCGCTCTACCAGGCGCTGGAGAAGGTGAACGGCATCGCCGAGGACCTGACCTGGGAGGTTTTCCGCGACACGCTGATCGAGCAGGCCGAACAGGGCGTCGACTATTTCACCATCCATGCCGGCGTGCGGCTGCACTACATCCCCCTCACCGTGAACCGCGTCACCGGCATCGTCTCGCGCGGCGGTTCCATCATGGCCAAGTGGTGTCTGCATCACCACAAGGAGAGCTTCCTCTACGAGCATTTCGAAGAGATCTGCGACATCTGCCGCGCCTATGACGTCTCCTTCTCGCTCGGCGACGGCCTGCGCCCCGGCTCGATCGCCGACGCCAACGACGCCGCGCAGTTCGCCGAACTGGAAACCCTCGGCGAACTGACGCAGATCGCCTGGGCCAGGGATTGCCAGGTGATGATCGAAGGCCCCGGCCACGTGCCGATGCACAAGATCAAAGAGAACATGGACAAGCAGCTTGCGACCTGCGGCGAGGCGCCCTTCTACACGCTCGGGCCGCTGACGACCGACATCGCTCCCGGCTATGACCACATCACCTCGGGCATTGGCGCGGCGATGATCGGATGGTTCGGCACGGCCATGCTCTGCTATGTCACGCCGAAGGAACATCTCGGCCTGCCCGACCGCAACGACGTGAAGGTCGGCGTCATCACCTACAAGATCGCCGCCCATGCCGCCGATCTCGCCAAGGGGCACCCGGCGGCGAAGATCCGCGACGACGCGCTGTCGCGCGCCCGCTTCGAGTTTCGCTGGGAGGACCAGTTCAACCTCTCGCTCGACCCGGAGACGGCCCGCGCCTTCCATGACGAGACGCTGCCCAAGGAAGCGCACAAGGTCGCGCATTTCTGCTCCATGTGCGGTCCGAAATTCTGCTCCATGCGCATCTCGCACGATATCCGCGCCGAAGCGCAGAAGGAGGGGCTGGAAGCGATGGCGGCAAAGTTCCGCGAAGGCGGCGACCTCTACATGCCTTTGGCGGGAGAATGACCATGCGCATCCTCGTCAAGGGCGCCGGCGTCGCCGGCCTTGCCACCGCCTGGCAGCTCTATCGTCACGGCTTCGAGGTGACGGTGGCCGAGCGCGCCGAAAGGGCCGGCCTCGGCGCCTCCGGCTTTGCCGGCGGCATGCTCGCACCGTGGTGCGAGCGGGAAAGCGCGGAAGAACCGGTGCTGGCGCTCGGCCGCCACGCCGCCGACTGGTGGGACGCCGCCTTGCCGGGCGCGGTGCATCGCCGCGGAACGCTGGTCGTCGCCGGCGGCCGTGATGCGGGCGAGCTCGATCGCTTCGCGGCCCGCACCAGCGGCTGGCAATGGCTGGACGAGGCGGCGCTCGCCGCGCTGGAGCCGGACCTGGCCGGCCGCTTCCGCACCGCCCTCTTCTTCCCGCAGGAAGCCCATCTCGATCCGCGGCAGGCACTGTCCGCCTTGGCCGCGGCGCTGGAAGAGGCGCGCATGCCGCTTCTCTTCGGCACGGAAGGCGATGCCCGTCGCCACGACAGGACCATCGACTGCACCGGCGCGGCACAGGTCGGCCGCCTGCCCACGCTTCGCGGCGTGCGCGGCGAGATGCTGATGCTGGAAACGGCGGAGATAAGGCTGTCCCGCCCCGTCCGCCTGCTGCATCCGCGCCACCCGATCTACATCGTGCCGCGCGAAAGCAACCGCTTCATGGTGGGCGCGACCATGATCGAAAGTGGCGATGCCGGCCCCGTCACCGCCCGCTCGCTGATGGAGCTGCTGAACGCCGCCTATGCCTTGCATCCTGCCTTTGGTGAGGCACGACTTACGGAAGTCGGCGCGGGCGTGCGCCCCGCCTATCCCGACAACCTGCCCCGCGTCAGCGAGGAGAACGGCATCCTCCACGTCAACGGTCTCTATCGGCACGGCTTCCTGCTCGCCCCGGCCATGGCGGGCGAAGTGGCGCGCCGGCTGCTTGCCGAACAGCAGCAGCCGCAAAGGAGAGCATCATGACCGTCATCGTCAACGGCGAGGAACAGGAGATTGCCGCGGCGACGCTCGCCGACCTCCTTGCCGCCCTCGACTACGAGGGCGACTGGCTGGCGACCGCCGTCAATGGCGAGCTGGTGCACCGCGAGGATCGCGCCGGCTTCGCGCTTGCCGCGCGCGACCGGGTCGAGATCCTCTCGCCCATGCAGGGAGGCTGAAAATGCTGGAACTCTATGGCGCCTCGGTCAAATCCCGCCTGCTGCTCGGCACCGCGCGCTACCCCTCCCCTTCCGTGCTGGCGGAAGCGGTGCGGCGTTCGAAGACCGAGATCGTCACCGTCTCGCTGCGGCGGGAGACTGCCGGCGGCAAGGCCGGCGGCGCCTTCTTCGACCTCATCGCCGGCCTCGGCGTCCAGGTGCTGCCCAACACCGCCGGCTGCCACAGCGCGAAGGAGGCGGTGCTGACGGCCAGGATGGCGCGCGAGATCTTCCGCACCGACTGGATCAAGCTGGAGGTCATCGGCCATCACGACACGCTGCAGCCCGATGTCTTCGGCCTCGTCGAGGCCGCGCGCATCCTCGGCGAGGAGGGCTTCAAGGTCTTTCCCTATACGACGGACGACCTTGTCGTGGCGGAACGGCTGCTCGAGGCCGGCTGCAGGGTGCTGATGCCCTGGTGCGCGCCGATCGGTTCGGCCATGGGTCCGGTCAATCCGATGGCGCTGCGCGCCTTCCGGGCGCATTTCCCCGATGTGCCGCTGATCGTCGATGCCGGCATCGGCCGACCGTCTCACGCCTGCGCGGTGATGGAATACGGATACGATGCCGTCCTCCTCAATACCGCCGTCGCCGGGGCGGGCGATCCCGCCGCCATGGCCGAGGCCTTCTCCCACGCCATCGAGGCGGGCCGGCTGGCGCGCAATGCCGTGCCGCTCGAGCCGCGCGACATGGCCGTACCCTCCACCCCCGTCATCGGAAAGGCCGTCTTCGCATGAAACTCGACCCGTTCTACCTCATCGTCGACAGCGCCGACTGGATCGATCGTCTCGTTCCCATCGGCGTCCGCCTGGTGCAACTGCGCATGAAGGATCTGCCGGAAGACAGGTTGCGGGCGGAAATCCGCCGGGCGAAGGCCATCTGCGCGGCAGAGGGCTGCCAGCTCATCGTCAACGACTACTGGCGGATCGCCATCGGGGAGGGCTGCGACTTCGTGCATCTCGGGCAGGAGGATCTTGCCGAAGCCGATGTCGGCGCCATCCGTGCCGCCGGCCTGAAGCTTGGCCTTTCCACCCATGACGAGGCGGAACTGGAGGCGGCGCTGGCGGCAGAGCCCGACTACATCGCCCTCGGTCCCGTCTGGCCGACGATCCTGAAGAAGATGAAATGGGCGCCGCAGGGCGCGGAGCGGCTGGCGGCGTGGAAGGCGCGCATCGGCTCCCTGCCCCTCGTCGCCATTGGCGGCCTCAATCCGGATCGCCTGCCCGCCGTCTTCGCAAACGGCGCCGACAGCGCGGCGGTGGTGACGGATATCACGCTGAACGCCGACCCCGAGGCGCGCACGCGCGAATGGATCGCCGAGACAGCGCGCTGGCGGTGATCAGGCCTTTGGGGAAACGGCCCAGAGCCGGGCGGCGTTTTCGGAGAGAACGCGCCGTTTCTCTTCCGGGCTGACACACGACAGCAGCGCATGGGTCGCGCCAAGCCAGGCGGAAAGCCCTCCGCCGAGCGTGCAGACCGGCCAGTCGCTGCCCCAGACCATGCGGGCGAAGCCGAAGCGATCAGCCACATGGGCGAAATAGGGCTTCAGGTCCTCAAGCGTCCAGCTTTCCGTGCCATAGGCAGGAAGCCCCGACAGCTTGACCGTCACATTCGGCCGGCGGGCGATCTCGGCGACCGGTCCCTTCCAGGCGTCGAAGCCGCCACCCTTGATATCGGGCACGCCGCAATGGTCGAGCACGAAGGAAACGTCCGGCGCGAGATCGGCGAGCGCGATGGCCTTTCCGATCTGGTGCGGCAACACGCAGAGATCGAAGGCGAGCCCGGTGCCCGCCAGCCGCCGGATATTCTCCCGGAAAAGCGCCCCTTCGGAAAGATCGTCCGGCATGACATGCAGCACCCGGCGAAAGCCGCGCACGAAGGGATTGGCCGAGACCGTGTCGAGATAGGCGGAAAAGTCCGGCGATTCCGGCCGGCAGGCCGCTATGGCGCCGACAATCAGGCTGCCGGTCTCGCCCGCCAGCGTTTCGATTACCGCCGTCTCGCGGGCCATGTCGTCCACCGCGACATCGACCTCCATATGCAGCGCCGCCGCGATGCCGAGCCGCCGCGCCTCCCGCGCATAGAGATCATGGGTGAAATCGGCATCGAGCGGCGGCACGCCGGCAAGCCAGGGATAGGAGAGCCGGTCGCGGTAGATGAGGTGCAGATGCGTGTCGATGATCATGCCGGCCTCCTTGAAGCAGGCGGGAGACTGGCACAGAAGAATGATCCATTCAAATACGAATTGATGGTGCGCCAGATCTTGCCGGGACACGCCTACCAATCCGCCGGGGCCACCCTATTCTCCTCTCCATGAGAACAGGAGAAAATGCATGAAGATCAGCGCACGCAACCGCCTCAAGGGCAAGATCGTCGAAGTCGTGCTCGGCGCGACGACGGCCCATGTCCGCATCGATGTCGGAGGATCCATCATCACTGCTGCGATCACCAATGACGCGGTGAACGAACTCGGCCTCGTCGCCGGGCAGGAGGCCTATGCGGTGGTCAAGGCGTCGGACGTGATGGTGGCCGTGGACGACTAGGATGGGCTGAAGGACGGTTGGTCCTAACCATCCACCTTCTTGCACATAGGCACTTCACCTGTCTCGAAATCGCCCCGCTGCGGCGGGGCGATGGGCTTGAAGAGGGTGCGATCCGGCTTCAGATCGACCAGCGGCGTGCCATCGAGGCAATCGAGGCCGCGCACGAAGAGGCGGTTGCCCTCGATCTTCTCCAGCGCGACGATGGAGGTGCCGATGGGATTGGGCCGGACGGGCGAGCGCAGGGAGAAGGTGCCGTGCACCTCGCCGTTCGACGCCGGGCTCTGCAGCACGAGATCGCGGCGCGACTGGTGCAGCCAGTACAGAACCTCCAGCCGCTCGAAACGCTCGACGCCCGTCAGTGCCTGGATCCAGGGCGCGAAGATCTCAATTTCGCAGACCGGCCCGTCATGGCGTCCCTGGCGCGGCGTTTCCATGCGCGAGGTCCAGGGCGTCGAAATCCGGCCGATGAAGACGAGGCTCGCATCCACCGTTTCCGGCGGGGCGATCGCCACCTCGTTCTTGCGGATCTCGTTCAAGCGGACCATGTCCTTCTCCATCGCTATATTCCTTTGAATACGACGATATCGATGCGCGCGATTTTTTGAAAGATATAATTCCCGATATATCTTGAATTCAGATATATCGGGAATTATATCGGCAACATGAGACACAGAATGGGATGCGGCCCTCACCGCCACTTTTCACCGCCCGACGACCGGTCGGGTCCCTTCCATCGCGGCCGGGGCGGCCGCCACGGCGGGCGCCTCTTCGACTATGGCGAACTCCGGCTCCTGCTGCTCGCCATCATCGCCGATGCGCCGAGCCACGGTTACGAACTGATCAAGACCATCGAGGAACGCTTCGGCGGCAGCTACAGCCCGAGCCCGGGCGTCATCTACCCGACGCTCTCCTGGCTGGACGACATGGGCTATGCCGTGATCGAACCGGCAGACGGCGGGCGCAAGCGCTACAGCATCACGCAGGAAGGCAAAGCCTTCCTTGCTGCCAACCGCGCTGCCATCGACGACCTCATGGCCCGCGCCGGAAAGGGCCCTGGCCGCCGCGAGGGCGTGCCCGCCCCCGTCGTGCGCGCCATGGAGAACCTGAAACTCGCCATGCGGCTGCGCCTTCGCAGCGGCGATCTCAGCGACGAGGCCGCCGAGGCCATCGCCGCCGCCCTCGACCTTGCCGCCCAGACCGTGGAGAAAAGCCGATGACGACAAGCAGGACCGCCATTCCCACCGAACAGGCCAGCCGCTACCTGCAGCAGCTCTGCAAGCACTTCGCTCACAAGCTCCCCGTCAAGTTCGACGACCACGCGGGAGAAATCATCTTCTCGATCGGCGAATGCCGGCTGACGGCCGACAGCGCAGCCCTGCAGATCGATCTTGTCGCGCCGAAAGCCGAGGAGATGGACGAGCTCAAGGACGTGGTGATCCGCCACCTCGTTCGCTTCGCTTTCCGCGAGGAGCTTGCCGTGACCTGGCAGGATGCCTGACCGTCAGGCGCCGGCGGCCTCCGAATGCTGCCGGCGCCAGTCCGTCGGGGAAAAGCCGGCCCGCCTGCGGAAAAAGCGGGAGAAATAGGCCGGGTCCTCGAAACCGATTTCCCGCCCGATGTCCTCCACCGGGCGGATGGTAAAGCGCAACAGGCGCTTGGCCTCCAGAAGGCGCCGCTCCAGCACCATGTCCTTCACCGTCTGGCCGAACACCGCGCGCGCCGCCTTGTCGAGCAGATGCGTCGTCGTCGCCAGCGTTTCGACATAGCGGGCGACCGGCCAGTCCTCGCGGTAATGCCGGTCGATGGCGCGACGCAGGCCAAGCGCCAGCGCCACCACGGGCGAGGATGCGGCAAAACCGACATTACCGCCGAGCCGGGCCATCAGCGACAGCACCACGCCGATCAACCCCGCCAGAACCCGCTCGCTCGAGGCCGCGCCATCGCGATACTCCGCCATCGCCATCTCCAGGAGGGCTCCGATCTTGATCCAGTCGGCGGACCCCGCCTCGCCGGACAGCAGCACCGGCGCATCCAGCGCGAGATCCACCTGCGGCGCCATGGCCCGCAGAAGATCGTCGGAGACCGAGACGACGATGGCGTCCGCCGCCTCGCCGACATCGAATCCGTGCACGACGTTGCTCGGCACGAAGCTGACGGCCGGAGCGGAAAAATTCCAAGTCCGATCCTCGATCTTGTAGCGCCCCTCACCCCTGAACCAATAGGTGATCTGCCCCATCAGCGGATGCTTGTGCGGCGCAACCTGCCCGAAATGCAAGCTCTTGCGCTCCATCACCGTTTCGACATGCAGGAAGCCGACGTCGAGCGCGCGGCTCGGCTCGCCGTAGACGAAGAAGGCGGGAACCTCGTTGCGGATGATCATGCCGGAAAAAGTACCAGCGAATTGCCCGCTTTGTCCATGGCGCGGACGCCGTGCCGGACTTAGCGTTTGTCAGGATTTTGGAGGAGATGCCCATGCGCGCGGAAGATCATCGCAACGACAAGAGCCGGCCGTTCACCGGCGCCGAATATCTCGCGAGCCTGCGGGACGGGCGGGAGGTCTATATCAATGGCGAGCGCATCGCCGACGTCACCAGCCACCCCGCAATGCGCAATTCCGCCCGCTCCATCGCCCGCATGTACGATGCGCTGCATGACCCGAAGCGTCAGGAACGGCTGACCGCGCCGACCGACACCGGCTCGGGCGGCTACACGCACAAATATTTCCGCGTCGCCCGTTCCTCGGCCGATCTCGTCGCCCAGCAGGGCGCCATCGCCGACTGGGCGCGCATGTCCTATGGCTGGATGGGCCGCACGGCGGATTACAAGGCCGCGCTGATGAACACGCTCGGCGCCAATGCCGACTGGTACGGCCCCTTCAAGGACAATGCCCTTTCCTGGCACAAGCGCGCGCAGGAAAGCGTGCTCTTCATGAACCATGCCATCGTCAATCCGCCGATCGACCGCCACAAGCCGGCCGATGCGGTCAAGGACGTCTTCGTGCACATCACGAAGGAAACGGACGCCGGCATCTACGTTTCCGGCGCCAAGGTCGTCGCTACCTCTTCGGCGCTGACCCATTACAACTTCCTCGCCCAGAGCTCGGCGACCGTCACCGAGGATCCCTCGCTTTCCGTCATGTTCATCGTGCCGATGAACGCCCCGGGCATAAAGATGTTCTGCCGTGTCTCCTACGAGCAGACAGCCAATACCGCGGGCCACCCCTTCGACTATCCGCTCTCCTCGCGCTTCGACGAGAACGACGCCATCCTGGTGCTCGACAACGTCTTCGTGCCCTGGGAAGACGTGCTCGTGCTGCGCGATGCGGCCAAGATCCTCTCCTTCCACCCGGCCTCCGGCTTCATGCACGGCTATTGCTTCCAGGGCTGCACGCGCCTCGCCGTGAAGATGGATTTCCTGGCCGGCCTTTTGGCCAAGGCGCTGCGCGCCACCGGCGGCGACGCCTTCCGCGGCAATCAGGCGATGCTCGGCGAGGTGATCGCCATCCGCCACCAGTTCTGGTCCTTCTCCAACGCCATGGCCTACAACCCCATTCCCTGGGCGGGCGGCGCGGTGTTGCCGAACCTGGAGGCCGCGCTCTGCTACCGCACCTTCATGTCGGAAGCCTATCCGAAGGTCATCGACATCGTGCGCCGCACGGTGGCCTCGGGCCTCATCTACCTGCCGTCCTCGGCGAAGGATTTCGCCAATCCCGAGATCGATCGCTATCTCGCGCAATATGTCCGCGGTTCGGACAATATGGGCCATGTCGAGCGCATCAAGATCATGAAGCTGCTGTGGGATGCGACCGGCACGGAATTCGGCGGCCGCCATGCGCTCTACGAGCTGAACTATGCCGGCGCGCCGGAAGAAGTCCGTCTGCAGGTGCTGAAGGGCGCCGAGCGCGGCGGGCGGCTGAAGGAAATGGAAGCCCTCGTCGACCAGTGCATGGCCGACTACGACGAGACCGGCTGGACCGGCGACACCTGGCTGCCGCCGCTCGGCGGTGCCGCCGTGCGCGACGCCGCCGAGTGAGGACCGGACCATGCACAGCACCATCTCCCGGACGGAATTCCGCAACGCGATGGCGCGGGTCTGCGCGCCCGTCAACGTCATCACCACGAATGGCGCGGCCGGGCGCGGCGGCTTCACCGCCACCGCCATGTGCTCCGTGACGGACGAGCCGCCGACCCTGCTCGTCTGCATGAACAGCCGCTCGGCCCAGACCGCCCTCTTCATCGAGAACGGCCGCTTCTGCGTCAACGTGCTGACGCAGGAGCACAAGACGCTCGCCGCCTCCTTCGCGGGCGGCGAGGCGGACATGGCGGCGCGCTATGCCGCCGCGGAATGGACGAACCTTGCCTCCGGCAACCAGGCGCTGGCCGATGCCATCGTCTCCTTCGACTGCACGCTGACGGAAGCAAGGCTCGTCGGCTCGCACAACATCCTCATCGGTGAGGTCGTCGACATCAGGAGCCGGCGCGACGGGCATGCGCTGCTCTATTTCGACCGCAACTACGTGCATGTGCCGACCCAGGCCGGCAGTTTCGGCGGCTGAAGGCGGTAGAAGCCCCTTGACAAGCGGCCTCATATTTAACATGTTAAATAAAAAGTCGCATGCCGGGAGGAAGAATGCCGCATCTGACAGTGGAATATTCGGCCAATCTGGAAGGCCGCACGGATTTCGATGCCCTTTGCACCGGGCTTCTGGAGACGCTGCTTGAAACCGGCCTCTTCGAGCTCGGCGCCCCGAGGGTCCGGGCGCTCCGCGCCGATCACTATGCCATCGCCGACCGCCTGCCGGAAAACGCTTTCATCGACCTCAATCTGCGCATCGGCAAGGGCCGCAGCGCGGAGGAGAAGAAGCGCACCGGCGACGCGCTCTTCGCGACGGCCGGCCGGCTGCTCGCCCCCCTCTTCGAGACGCCGCATTTCGCGCTGTCGCTCGAAATCCGCGAGATCGACGCGGATCTGAGCTGGAAGAAGAACGCCATCCATCCCCGCCTGCGCGGCAAGTAACCGGACATCCCCCAGGAAAACATCATGTCGAAACTTCAGGAAAACATCGCCAAGGCGGAGGCCTATCTTGCCCGCTTCAAGGAGAAGGGCGTCCTCAACCGCATCGCCGGCGAGGACGTGGCGGCCGCGGACGGCGCAACCTTCGAAACCATCTCCCCCGTCGATCTGAAGCCGCTGGCGACCGTCGCCAAGGGCGCAGCCGCCGATATCGACCGTGCCGCCAAGGCCGCCAAGGCGGCCTTCGCCGACTGGGCCGCCATGCCGGGCGACGCTCGCAGGAAGCTCCTGCACAAGATCGCCGACGCCATCGTCGCCCGCGCCGAAGAGATCGCCTTCGTCGAATGCATGGATACGGGGCAATCGCTGCGCTTCATGGCCAAGGCCGCCCTGCGCGGGGCGGAGAACTTCCGCTTCTTCGCCGACCGCGCGCCGGAGGCCCGCGACGGCAAGACGCTGCGCGCCGAGGGCCAGGTCAACATGACGACCCGCGTGCCAATCGGCCCGGTCGGCATCATCACGCCCTGGAACACGCCCTTCATGCTGTCGACGTGGAAGATCGCCCCGGCGCTGGCCGCCGGTTGCACCATCGTCCACAAGCCGGCCGAATTCTCGCCGCTGACGGCGCGCCTGCTGGTCGAGATCGCGGAAGAAGCCGGTCTGCCGAAGGGCGTCTGGAACCTCGTCAACGGTTTCGGCGAGGACGCCGGCAAGGCGCTGACCGAACACCCGCTGATCAAGGCCATCGGCTTCGTCGGCGAAAGCCGCACCGGCTCGATGATCATGAAGCAGGGCGCCGACACGCTGAAGCGCGTGCATTTCGAACTCGGCGGCAAGAACCCCGTCGTCGTCTTCGCGGATGCGGATCTCGAACGCGCCGCCGATGCCGCCGTCTTCATGATCTATTCGCTCAACGGCGAACGCTGCACCTCCTCCTCGCGCCTGCTGGTGGAAGACGGCATCTATGACCGCTTCACCGCTCTCGTGGCGGAAAAGGCGAAGCGCATCAAGGTCGGCCATCCGCTCGACCCGGAAACTGTCGTCGGTCCGCTGATCCATCCGGTGCATGAGAAGAAGGTGCTGGAATATATCGAGATCGGCCGCAAGGAAGGCGCGACGGTCGCCGCCGGCGGCGAGAAGTTCGCCGGCCCCGGGGGCGGCTGCTACGTTTCGCCGACGCTCTTCACCGGCGCCAGCAACACCATGCGCGTCGCACAGGAAGAGATCTTCGGCCCGGTCCTGACCGCCATCCCCTTCAAGGACGAGGCCGAAGCGCTGACGCTCGCCAACGACGTCCAGTATGGCCTGACCGGCTATCTGTGGACGGCGGACATCACGCGCGCCTTCCGCTTCACCGATCATCTCGACGCGGGCATGATCTGGGTGAACTCGGAGAACGTGCGCCACCTGCCGACGCCCTTCGGCGGCGTCAAGAATTCCGGCATCGGCCGCGATGGCGGCGACTGGTCCTTCGACTTCTACATGGAGACGAAGAACATCGCCTTCGCCACCCGCGCTCACGCCATTCCGAAACTCGGCGGCTGATCCCGCCAAACGTACAGACTGCGCCCGTCCTCGCCTCGCGAGGCGGGCTTGAGGAGGACAACATGCCCGTACCCCAGCCCAATCTCTACCCGGCCTTCAACATCGTGCGCCTCAGCCATGTCGAGTTCGGCGTCACCGACCTTGCCAGATCCCGCGCCTTCTACGTCGATACGCTCGGCCTGCAGGTGACGGACGAGACGGCCGACACGATCTATCTGCGCGCCATGGAAGAGCGCGGCCATCACTGCATCGTGCTGAAGAAATCCGACAAGGCGGAAGCCCGCGACCTCGGCTTCAAGGTCTTCGATGAAGAGCATCTCGACAAGGCCGTGCATTTCTTCAAGGGCAAGGGCCTGCCGGTGGAATGGGTCGAGCGCCCCTATCAGGGCCGCACCTTCCGCACGCGCGATCCGATGGGCATTCCGCTGGAATTCTACACCAGGATGGACCGCCTGCCGCCGATCCACCAGAAATACGCGCTCTATCGCGGCGTGAAGCCGCTGCGCATCGACCACTTCAACTGCTTCTCGCCCGATGTCGACGCTTCCGTCGCCTTCTACAACGAACTCGGCTTCCGCGTGACCGAGTACACGGAGGACGAGGAGACCGGCAAGCTGTGGGCCGCCTGGACGCACCGCAAGGGCGGCGTGCACGACATCGCCTTCACCAACGGCCGCGGTCCGCGCCTGCACCACACGGCCTTCTGGGTGCCGACGCCGCTCAACATCATCGACCTGCTCGACCTGATGGCGACCACCGGCTGGGTCTCCAACATCGAGCGCGGTCCCGGCCGCCACGGCATTTCGAATGCCTTCTTCCTCTATATCCTCGATCCGGACGGCCATCGCATCGAGATCTACTGCTCCGACTACCAGACGGTGGACCCGGACCTCGAACCCATCAAATGGGATCTCAAGGACCCGCAGCGCCAGACCCTGTGGGGCGCGCCGGCACCGAAGTCCTGGTTCGAGCATGGCAGCCTCTTCAGCGGCACCGAGGTCTCGGATTCGCAATTGAAGGCGCAGCCGATCATCGCCCCCTGAGAGGCATTGCAAATCAGCGGCCAAACGCCGAAAACCGCAATGCCATCATGGGAGTGAGACATGGATAGCGAAGAATTCCGCCAGTGGTCGCGCACCGTCGCCGACTGGGGCGCCGACTATCGGGCGGGGCTGCGCGAGCGGCCGGTGCGCGCGCAGACGAAGCCGGGCGACATCATAAGGCAGATCGCCGATGCCGCCCCTGAGGCAGGCGAGACCATGGAGACGATCTTTTCGGATTTCGAACGGATCATCCCCGACGGCCTTACCCATTGGCAGCATCCGCGCTTCTTCGCCTATTTCCCGGCCAATGCCGCGCCCGTCTCCGTCATTGCGGATTATCTCGTCACATCCGTCGCCGCCCAGTGCATGCTCTGGCAGACTTCGCCGGCGGCGACGGAGCTTGAAACGCGGGTTGTCGACTGGCTGCGTCAGGCCATGGGCCTGCCGGACGGCTTTGCCGGCGTCATCCAGGATTCCGCCTCTACCGCGACGCTCGCCGCCGTCCTGGTTATGCGCGAAAAGGCGCTCGGATGGAAAGGCAACAGCGAAGGCCTGGCAGCCCACAAGCCCGTGCGCGTGTACGCCTCGAAGCAGGTGCACACGTCCATCGACCGGGCGATCTGGATCGCCGGCATCGGCGAGGCGAACCTGGTGCGCATCCCCACCAAGGGGCCGCTCAACGGCATGGACCCGGAAGCGCTCGACGCCGCGATCAAGGCGGATCGTGCGGCCGGTCACGTCCCGGCCGGCATCATCGCCTGCACCGGGGGAACGTCCATCGGCGCCTGCGATCCGATCCGCGCTGTCGCGACGGTGGCCAAGGCCCATGGCCTCTATCTCCATGTCGATGCGGCCTGGGCCGGATCAGCGATGATCTGCCCGGAATTCCGCACCCTCTGGGAGGGCGTCGAGGACGCCGATTCCATCGTCTTCAATCCACACAAATGGCTCGGCGCGAATTTCGACTGCTCGGTGCAATTCATCCGCAGCCCCGAAGACCAGGTTCGCACCCTCGCCATCCAGCCGGAATATCTGAAGACCCACGGCCATGACGGCATCATCAACTATTCCGAATGGTCCGTGCCGCTCGGCCGCCGTTTCCGCGCGCTGAAACTGTGGTTCCTGATGCGCTACCACGGCCTCGAAGGCCTGCGCACGATGATCCGCAACCATGTCGCATGGTCGGAGGACCTGGCCGAACGGCTGGCGGGGGAACCGGACTTCGAGATCGTCAGCGCGCCGGTGCTGTCGCTCTTCTCCTTCCGCCACAAGGGCGGCGAGGATGCCGACCGGCACAACATCGCTCTCGTCAATGCCATCAACGACGACGGCCGCATCTATCTCACGCAGACCCGCGTCGAGGGCCGCATCGCCATCCGCTTCCAGGCGGGCCAGTTCGAGATGACCCGCGACGACGCCGACACCGCCTTCAAGGTGATCACCGAGATCGCCCGCGCAATGAAACAGGAGTGACCATCGTGACCGAACGGCCCCGCCTCGCCGGCTTTTCCCATCAGGGCATCCTGAAATACGGTCTCGTCAAGGAAGACGGCATCGTCGACCTCTCGGCCCGCTACGGCGAGCGCTGGCCAAGCCTGCGCGAAGTCATCGAGGCGGGCGCTCTCGCGAGGCTGGCGGACGAAGCGGCGGTGCTTCCCGCCGATTACGCGCTTTCCGACATCGCCTACGAAATCCCGATCCCGGCGCCGGAAAAGCTGATCTGCGTCGGCGTCAACTTCCCGGACCGAAACGAGGAATACAAGGACGGCCAGGCGGCCCCGCCGAACCCCTCGCTGTTCATCCGCTTCCCGCGCTCCTTCACCGGCCACGACCGGCCGCTGATCCGCCCGCCGGAAAGCCCGCAGCTCGACTACGAGGGCGAGATCACCATCGTGATCGGCAAGGGTGGTCGCCGCATCCCGGAGGCCGACGCGCTCGACCACATCGCCGCCCTTACGCTGTGCAACGAGGGCACGATCCGCGACTGGGTACGGCACGCCAAGTTCAACGTCACGCAGGGCAAGAACTTCGACGCGACCGGCTCGATCGGCCCATGGCTGGTGCCCTTCACGGACGAAAGCCAGCTCGCCGACGTGAAGCTGGAGACCCGCGTCAACGGCGAGGTGCGCCAGAGCGACCGCACCAGCCGCATGATCTTCTCCTTCCGCAAGATCATCAACTACATCTCCACCTTCACGACCCTTGTACCGGGCGACATCATCGTCTGCGGCACGCCGACCGGGGCCGGCGCGCGCTTCGACCCGCCGATCTGGCTGAAGCCGGGCGACGTGGTGGAAATCGAGGCCGAAGGCATCGGCCTGCTGCGCAACACCATCGCCGACGAGGTTTTCTGACCATGCTGACGCAAGACGATATCCGCGCCGCCGCCCAAAGCCTCGACGAGGCCGAGCGCAGCCGCGTCCAGACCGGCCTTCTCTCGCTGAAGCATCCCGGCATGACCATGGACGACGCCTATGCGGTCCAGGGCGCCTGGGTGAAGAAGAAGATCGGCGACGGCCGCCGCGTGATCGGCTGGAAGATCGGCCTCACCTCCAAGGCGATGCAATATGCGCTGAACATCGACATCCCCGATTCCGGCGTGCTCTTCGACGACATGCTCTTCGAGGACGGCGCGACCGTGCCGGCCGACCGTTTCATCCAGCCGCGCGTCGAGGCGGAAATCGCCTTCGTCATGAAGGCGCCGCTGAAAGGCCCGGGCATCACCGTCTTCGACGTGCTGAACGCCACCGACTACGTGACGCCCGCCCTTGAAATCCTCGACACGCGCATCCTGCGCGTCGATCCCGAGACGAAGAAGGCCCGCACCATCGTCGACACCATCTCCGACAATGCCGCCAATGCGGGCATCGTCACCGGCGGGCGCGCCGTGCGGCCCGACCAGATCGACATGCGCTGGATGGGCGCCATCGTCAGCCGCAATGCGGAGGTGGAGGAAACCGGCCTCGGCGCCGGCGTGCTCAACCAGCCGGCCCGCGGCGTCGCCTGGCTCGCCAACCGCCTCGCGCAATATGGCGACGGCATCGAGGCAGGCCAGATCGTGCTTGCCGGGTCCTTCATCCGGCCGGTGGAAGCCCGCCATGGCGATACCATCGTCGGCGATTTCGGCCCCTACGGCACCGTCAGCCTGTTCTTCGCATAGGAGTCGCCATGCCCGCCCCGAAAAACCGCTTCAAGCAGGCTCTGAAGGAAGGCCGTGCGCAGATCGGCCTCTGGCAGGCGCTCGCCAATCCCTACACGGTCGAGATCTGCGCCGAGGCGGGCTACGACTGGCTGCTGCTCGATGCCGAGCATGCACCGAACGACGTGCCGCTGCTCGTCTCCCAGCTCCAGGCGATGAAGGGTTCGGCCAGCAACGCCATCATCCGCCCCCCTATCGGCGAGACCTGGATCGTCAAGCAATTGCTCGATATCGGCGCGCAGACGCTGCTCATCCCCATGGTCGACAGCAAGGCGATGGCGGAAGCGATGGTCAAGGCCGTGCGCTATCCGCCCCACGGCGTGCGCGGCGTCGGCGCGGCGCTGGCGCGCGCCTCGGCCTTCAACCGCACGACGGACTATCTCCAGACGGCCAATGACGAAGTCTGCCTTCTGCTGCAGGTGGAAAGCCGCGCCGGCCTTGCGGCGCTGGACGATATCGCCGGAACGGAAGGCGTCGACGGCGTCTTCATCGGCCCGGCCGACCTTGCCGCCGACATGGGCTTTCTCGGCAAGCCGGGCGCACCGGAAGTACAGGCGGAAGTGGAAAAGGCGCTGGCGAGGATCCAGTCGCATGGCAAGGCCGCCGGCATTCTCATCGGCGATCTCGGCCTTGCCAAGCGTTACCTCGAGCTTGGCGCCACCTTCGTCGCCATCGGCAACGACGTGACGCTGCTCGCCAATGCCACGAGCAGGCTGCTGGCGGACTTCAAGGCCGCCGAGCCGGCGAAGGCGCCTGCCTCCGCCAAGGTCTACTGAGGCTCTTGCCGCCTATTCCTCGCCGCCCGGCTTGCCTTCGAGCTTGAGGGTGGCGAGGTCTTCCAGCATGTCGAGAAGCTCTTCCACGCGCCCCGCGCCGAAACGGGCGTCGATCTCCGCATAGACGCGGCGCGAATCCGGCATCACCTCCTCGATGACCGCCTGCCCCGCCGGCGCCAGCCGCAGCAGCACGCGCCGCCCGTCGGCCTTGTCCTTGTGCCGGGAGATGAGACCGCGTTCCTCCAGCGAGCGCAGCATGCGCGTCAGGCTCGGCGCGAGAATGAAGGCCTTTTCCGCGACTTCCGACGCATCCAGCATGCCGGCCTCGGCCAGCACGCGCAACACGCGCCATTGCTGCTCCGTCACGTCGTGATCGGCAAGGATCGGCCGGAAATGGCTCATCACCGCTTCACGCGCCTTGAGCAGGCCGATGGCCAGCGAGCGCCGGCGTTCACGCTGCGGCTTGTCCTTCGTTTCGTCGGAGATCGTCATGTCGGGAGAGGCACCGTTCGTCATCCTGCCTCTATCCGCGATTTTCGGGCCTTGCGCAATCGAAAGACAGTATAGCGCAAGACGAACGGATCGATTGTGGCCCTTCGGCATGCTAGCCTCCACCGGCAAATCACGCCCGTCGAAAGTGCATCCCGCCATGACATCCGAAAACGCCGCTTCCGGCCGAGACTATATCTTCGCCCCCGCCCCGGTTCCCACCCTGCCGATCACGGGGACGACCGCGCTCTTTCCGGTACATCGCATCTATTGCGTCGGTCGCAACTTCGCCGACCATGCCATCGAGATGGGCCATGACCCGGACAAGGAACCGCCCTTCTTCTTCCAGAAGAATCCGGACACACTGGTCCCGCCGGAAGACGGCTTTCCCTATCCCTCGGCCAGCAGCGACGTGCACCACGAGGTCGAACTGGTGGTGGCGCTGAAGAGCGGCGGCAGCGATATTCCCCTCGAAAACGCGCTCGACTGCGTCTACGGCTATGCCATCGGCCTCGACATGACCCGCCGCGACCTGCAGGCGGAAGCCAAGAAACACGGCCGCCCCTGGGAAATCGCCAAGGCGTTCGAACACTCCGCGCCCTGCGGGCCGATCCACCCGGCATCGCAGATCGGCCATCCCCGCGAGGGCGCGATCCGCCTCGCCGTCAACGGAGCGGCCCGCCAGGATGGCGACCTCAACCAGATGATCTGGAAGGTGCCGGAAATGATTTCCTATCTTTCCCGCTTCTTCACGCTGGCCCCGGGCGACGTGATCTTCGCCGGTACGCCCGCCGGCGTCGGCGCGGTGGAAAGGGGCGACGTGATGCGCGCCCGTATCGACGGGCTCGGCGAGATCGCCGTCACGGTCCTCTGACCCTCCGCCGGCCAATCCTTCCGGCCGGCACCTATCCCTTTGGCGTATTCCGTCCCCTCCCGGCCTACGCCAAAGGTCGTGAACGATCGTTCGATGATCGATGGACGTCCGGGGGAGCAAGAGGAGGAGACCTGCATGCCCTTACCCGCTGACCTTATTGTCATCAATGCGCGCATCCTGACCATGGATGATGCCAATCCGCGGGCCGAGGCCATTGCGCTCTCGGGCGGACGGATCGCCGCCGTCGGCGCGCGAGACGATATTCTCGCCCTCAAGGGGGCCGAAACCCGTATCGTCGATGCCGGCGGCGCCTCCGTGCTGCCCGGCTTCATCGAAAGCCATATCCACATGTTCGGCGGCGCCGAAGAGCTGGGCCACCTCCAGCTTGCCGGCATCGAAGGCTTCGAGGCGCTGAAGGCGAGCCTTTCGGCCCATGCCGCCGCCCATCCGGACGAGCCGCTTTTGGTCGGCAACGGCGCCGGCTACACGATCATCTCCGAAGACGAGCCGCTGACGCGTCACCATATCGACCGCATCGTGGCCGACCGCCCGGTCGCGCTTGTCGGTGCAGACCATCATACCTGCTGGGCCAACACCAGGGCGCTGGAAATGGCCGGAATCCTCCACGGCAAGACCGTGAATCCCGGCAACGAGGTGGTGATGGGGACGGACGGTCTGGCGACCGGCGAGCTCCGGGAAACCGAGGCCATGTCGCCGGTGCTTCACCTCGGTGGGCCGAACCGCTCCCATCTTGGCATCGAGACCGGCGGCGAGCCGGACCCCGCGCCGACCGCGGCGGAATGGGAAGCCGACAAGACGATCATGCGCCGCGGCCTCGCCCATGCCGCCAAACACGGCATCACTTCGTTCCACAACATGGACGGCAACCTTTACCAGCTCCAACTGATGAAGGCGCTGGAGGAGGACGGCACGATCACCGTGCGCGGCCAGGTGCCCTATCACTTCAAGAAGCCAATGACGCTCGCCGACCTCGAAAAGGCGAGCGAGATGAACCGCCGCTACAACAGCGAATGGGTCTCCTCCGGCATGGTCAAGGTCTTCATGGACGGCGTGCTGGAATCCGGCACCGCCTTCCTCGTCGAACCCTATGCGGACCGGCCGGACTGGCTCGGCGAACCCTATTTCAGCAATGAGGAATTCGCCGAACTCGCCACCGAGATCGATCGTCGCGGCCTGCAGATCGCCGTGCACGCCATCGGTGACGGCGCCGTTCGGCGCGTGCTGAACGGCTACGAGGCCGCGCAGAAGGCGAACGGCGTGCGCGACAGCCGCCACCGCGTCGAACATGTCGAGCTCATCACCGAAGAGGACATGCCGCGTTTCGCCGAACTCGGCGTCATCGCCTCCATGCAGCCGCCGCATCCGCCGGGCGGCATGTGCTTCCCGCTCGAGCCGACGATCTCGCGAATCGGCGAAAAGCGCCGCTACCTCGCCTATGCCTGGCGGCGGATCAAGGAAACGGGCGCCGCCCTCGCCTTCTCGTCCGACTGGCCGGTCTCGCCGATCGATCCGATCGCCGGCATCCATGCCGCCGTGACGCGCAAGCCCTGGGAAGACGGCGACCCGGATCATTCGGTCAGCCTGCTTGACGCCATCGCCGCCTACACGATCGGCAGCGCCTATGCGGAGTTCGCCGAAGACCGCAAGGGCATGCTGAAACCCGGCTATTTCGGCGACCTCGTCATCCTCGATGACGATATCGAGGCCGTGGAGCCCGAGCGCATCCGTGACATGCGCCCGAGGATGACGGTCTGCGGCGGCCGGGTGACCTACGAGGCCTGAGCCTTTCCAGAGGAAATCAGGGCCTGCCGCGACCGCGGCGGGCACCGAAAGCAACAGACGGCAGGGCCATCGCGACAAAGGCGCGCCGGCTGGGGAAGCCTCCAATTGACAGATTTGCATTGCAGTGATATTTCACTGTGATATCAAATTCCGGTTTGTGATACCTTCCCAAGGAAATGGCCGACGGTGACACGGCGCAGGGAAGCGGCAGCGCCGGAGAGATCCTTCGCGGGGAGCGAAGGAATCCGAGGGCTCATCGGGAAAACAGAAGGAATCGATGCCGGCACCGGCTGCCGTGGGCTCGAACCGAACGCATTTGACAGGAATTGCCGCCAGTGCGGCTCAACGGGAGGATGATCGATCGTGACGGATCGAACGCATAAGAGTGCCATTGAAGTCCGTGATGTGAGCAAGGTGTTCGGAGCGGGAGACAACCCGTTCAGGGCGCTCGACCATGTGAGCGTCGATATCAGGGAGAACGAGTTCTTCACGCTGCTCGGTCCGTCGGGCTGTGGCAAGACGACGTTGCTGCGCATGATCGCCGGCTTCACCTATCCGACGGACGGCCAGATCCGGCTCTACGGCGAGGACATCGCGGCGCTGCCGCCGTATCGGCGTCCCGTCAACACGGTCTTCCAGAGCTATGCCCTCTTTCCGCACATGACGGTCGGCGAGAACATCGCCTTCGGCCTGGAAATGCTCGATCGCCCCAAGACCGAGATCGCCAGGCGCGTCGAGGAGATGCTGGCGCTCGTCAAGATGGGCCACCTGAAGGACCGCAAGACGGCGCAGATCTCCGGCGGCCAGCAGCAGCGCGTGGCGCTTGCCCGCGCGCTTGCCCCGCAGCCGAAGGTGTTGCTGCTCGACGAACCGCTGTCGGCCCTCGACTACAAGCTGCGCAAGGACATGCAGATCGAGCTGAAGCGCCTGCAGACCGAGACCGGCATCACCTTCATCTTCGTTACCCACGACCAGGAAGAAGCCCTCACCATGTCGGACCGCATCGCGGTCATGTCGGCGGGCAAGATCCTTCAGGTCGGTGGCCCGCGCGACATCTACGACCGCCCGGCCGAACGCTTCGTCGCCGAGTTCATCGGCGAGACCAATTTCCTGACGGCCGACGTCACCTCCGTTTCCGCCGACAAGGCGGAGGTCGTGCTGCCCGGCGGCGCCCGCGTCTCGGCCCGCCTGCCCGAGGGCTTTGCACCCGCCGGCAAGGTCACGGTCGTCACGCGGCCGGAACATGCCGCCATCGTCGCCAGTCCCGAGGGCGCACATCTGCGCGGCACACTGGCGAGCATCGTCTATGTCGGCACGGACACCCATTTCCATGTCGCGCTCGATGGCGGCGAGCGCTTCTGCGTGCGCCGTCAGAACAGCCTGGAACAGGGCGCGGCCTTCGCCGAGGGCGATACGGTCGGCGTCGTGCTCGAGACGGGCGCAGCGCAGGTGCTGAGGGACTGAGCCCATGAGCACCGTGACAAGCCCCATCCCAAGCACCGCAAGCGAAGCCGCGCGCCGGGTCGAGGCGCAGGATATCCGCAACCGCTGGCTCCTCTCGGCGCCCGCCCTTCTCATCATCGCGCTGGCGGCCATCGGGCCGCTCGCCATCGTGCTCGTCTATTCCTTCCTGATGCCCGGCAACTATGGCGACGTCGTCTGGACCTTCTCGCCAGACGCCTGGATCTCGGTGCTCTTCGAGAAGGACATCTTCGACGGCACCTGGTCGATCGCCGATGCGCATCTGTCGATCTTCTGGCGCTCCGTCTGGCTGTCGATCCTCACCACCGTCACGACGCTGCTGCTCGGCTTCCCGACCGCCTATTTCATCGCCACGCGTCCCGAGCGCACCCGCGAGATCTGGCTGTTCCTCATCACCATTCCCTTCTGGACGAACCTGCTCATCCGCACCTTCGCCATCCAGGAGCTGATCCGCAACGAGGGCATGGTCAACACGCTGCTGATGAAGCTCGGCCTCATTTCCGCGCCGATCCAGATGATGTACACCGACTTCGCCATTCTCCTGGGCATGACCTATGTCTTCTTCCCGCTGATGGTGCTGCCGCTCTATGCGAGCCTGGAAAAGCTCGACTTCCGTCTCGTCGAGGCCGGCTACGATCTCTATGCCAGCCGCTGGCGCGTGCTGAAGCGCATCATTCTGCCGCTGGTGAAGCCCGGCCTCATCGCCGGCTCCATCCTCGTCTTCATCCCCTCGCTCGGCTCCTACGTCACCCCGCGCATGCTGGGCGGCGGCAGCAAGATGATGCTCGGCAACCTGATCGAGCTGCAGTTCGGCCAGGGCCGCAACTGGCCGCTCGGCGCCTCGCTCTCCATGGCGCTGCTTGCCATCGTCATGGTCGCGCTCATGGTCCAGGTCCGCTTCGCCGGCCGTCAGGGAGGACAAACCCATGGCTAATCCCACCGAAGCCTTCGACGTGCGCCGCCAGGCGGGTTTTCCCACCGTCGCGGTGCTCTGCTTCTTCCTGCTTTACCTGCCGATCGCCGCGCTCGTCGTCTTCGCCTTCAACGCGGGCATGTCGATCGCCACCTGGGAAGGCACGTCGCTGCGCTGGTTCGCGGCGGCCTGGAACAACGACAAGGTGGTGGAAGCCTCGCTTCGCTCCATCCAGATCGCCGCGGCGGCCGCCGTCATCGCGACGGTCGTCGCCACCATGGCCGCCATCGCCACGACCCGCACCCGGCAGTATCGCGGCCTCAATGCGAAATACGCCTTCATCAACATGCCGCTGATGGTGCCGGAAATCGTCGTCGCCGTGGCGCTGCTGATCTTCTTCTCGCGCATCAAGATGGCGACGGGTTATTCCGGCCTCGGTTATCTCATCGCCGCGCACACCGCCTTCTGCATTCCCTTCGCCTATCTGCCGATCCGGGCGCGGCTGGAGACCATGGACCTGTCGCTGGAAACGGCTGCCGCCGACCTCTATGCGACGCCCTTCAAGGCCTTCCGCCGGGTGACGCTGCCGCTGCTGTGGCCCGGCATCCTCGCCGGCCTGATGCTCGGCTTCGTCATCTCGCTGGACGACGTCGTCATCACGGAATTCGTCAAGTCGGGCGGGCAGGACACGCTGCCGACCTATATGCTGGGCCAGCTTCGCCGCACCGTGACGCCGGAAATGAACGCGATCTCGACGGTCTTTCTCGTCCTCTCCGTCGCCATCGTCACCCTCTTCTTCTTCATCAGCCGAAAGAAGGACTAACCCATGGGAGGAAACAACATGAAACGCCTGCTCGCAACAGCCACGGCCACCTTCGGCCTCGCGCTCCTGAGCTCCACCGCCGCCTTCGCCGCCGGCGAGCTCAACATCTTCAACTGGGGCAACTACACCAATCCGGACCTCATCAAGAAGTTCGAGACGGAGTATGACGTCAAGGTCACCGTCACCGACTACGACTCGAACGACACGGCGCTGGCAAAGGTCCGCCAGGGCGGCCACGGCTTCGACATGGTCGTGCCCTCCGCCAACGTGCTGAAGGTCTGGATCGACGAGGGCCTGCTTCTGGAAGCCCGTCCCGACCAGATGGAGAACTTCAAGAACGTCGACGAACGCTGGGTGGACGTGGCCTTCGATCCGGGCCGCCACTACACGGTTCCGTGGCAGTGGGGCACGACGGGCGTCGCCGTCAACACCACCGTCTACAAGGGCGACCCGAACAGCTCGGCCATCTTCCTCGATCCGCCGCCGGAGCTGGTGAACAAGATCAACGTCGTGCCTGAAATGTCCGACGTCATGTTCCTCGCCATCCGCTATGTCGGCGGCGAACCCTGCACGAACGATCTCGCCGTGCTGAAGAAGGCGCGCGACGCTCTCGTGGCCGCCAAGCCGAAGTGGCTGTCGGTCGACTACGGCACGATCGAGGCGCTGGCGAAGGGCGACTTTGCCGCCGGCATCGAATGGAACGGTGCCGCCTTCCGCGCCCGACTGCAGAACCCGAACATCGTCTATGGCTATCCGAAGGAAGGCTATCCGGTCTGGATGGACAACCTCGCCATCATCAAGGACGCAAAGAACGTCGACAATGCGAAGCTCTTCATGAACTTCGTCATGGCCCCGGAAAACGCCGCCCTGATCTCCGCCTTCGCCCGCTACGGCAACGGCATCAAGGGCTCGGAAGCCTTCATGCCCGAAGACATGAAGAACGCGCCGGAGGTCAACATTCCCGAAGCGTCCAAGGCAGCCGGCTCGTTCAACCTCGCCTGCTCGCCGGAAGTCCAGCAGCTCTATACCAAGATCTGGACCGACCTGATGAAGTAAGCGGGCGGAACCGGTCTCGGGGCGCGCCTTTCGACCGGCGCGCCCTTGCCGCCCGCGCTCAAAACCCTTTCAATGCCCTCTCCTTTCTCAAGCAGGTCCGTCCCATGAACCTCGCCGAATATGCCCGTCACGACGCCACCAGCCTTGCCGGGCTCGTCCGGCGCGGCGAGGTGACGCCCGCCGAACTTGCCGCCCTGGCGCGCCAGGCCTTCGAGAAGGTCGATCCGGCGATCAACGCCGTGGTCGAATTCTATGCGGATGCCGAAAGCCTGCCCGGCCCCATGGACGGCGCCTTTGCCGGCGTGCCCTTCCTGCGCAAGGATATCGGCGCGACGGAGGAAGGCCGCCTGCAGGAATGCGGCAGCCGCCTGCTCAAGGGCAATATGGGCACCTGCGACGCCTACTATACGACACGCGCCAAGGCCGCGGGCCTGCGTTTCGTCGGCCGAAGCGCGGTGCCGGAACTGGCCTTCGCCGGCTTCACCGAAACCATCCTCGAAGGCATTACCCGCAATCCCTGGAACCTCGAGGCGTCGGCCGGCGGTTCCTCGGGCGGCGCGGCGGCGGCGGTCGCCGCCGGCATCGTGCCCATCGCACATGCCTCGGACGGCGGCGGTTCGATCCGCATCCCGGCCGGCTGGTGCGGCCTCGTCGGCCTCAATCCTTCGCGCGGCCGCGTGTCCGGCGGTCCGAGCGGACAGGATTCCCTCTTCGGCCTCGCTCGCGAATTCGTCGTCTGCCGCACGGTGCGCGACATGGCCGCCGCGCTCGACGTTTTCTCCGGTCCGGAACCGGGCGATCCCTTCATCATTCGTCAGCCCGAACGCCCCTATCTCGAGGAATTGCAGCGCCCGACCGGCACGCTGCGCGTCGGCCTTGCCCGCGCCGCCTGGGGCAGCGTGCCGATTGCCGCGGACGTGCTGGCCGCGCTCGACGAGACGGCCGCCCTGCTGACGGCCATGGGCCACACGGTCGAGGAAATGACCGCCCCCGCCGATCCGCAGGACATCATGACCGGCGTGATGGGCGGCTTCAATCTCGGCCTTGCCGAACTGCCGGCGCTGGCCGCCGCGCTCGGCCGCCCGCTCGACGAGACGACGCTGGAGCCGGTCATCCTGAAGCTGATGCACCAGACGCTCGCCATGACGCCGGCCGCGATCGTCAATATCTTCGAAACCCTGCGCAAGATCCGCCACGACGTGGCGCTGGCGACCGCCGGCTACGACATCCTGCTGACCCCGACGACGCCGGTGACCGCGCCGGAGCATGGCCGCTTCGCCACGACCCGGCCGGACCTCACCGCCGCGGGCTTCTCGGAGGGCGACACGACGCTCTTCACCTTCCTCGGCACGTTCAACGCCACCGGCCAGCCCTCCATCAGCCTGCCGCTCGGCCTCGATCGCAACCGCATGCCGATCGGCCTGCAGATCGTCGGCCGCTTCGCCGACGAAGCGACGCTGGTGCGCGTGGCGCGCGATCTGGAAGAGGCGCGGCCGTGGAGCGACATGATCCCGCCGGTGCATGTCACGACATAACCTGCGACAGGACGCCACGCGCCATCGCGGTGTTGTTTGATCAATGTCAAAGAAGGACACCCTGTGCGGGCCTACTCCTTGCGCATGAACGATTGACGTTCGTCAGAAGGAGAATTCCAGTGCGTACCATGGCAAAGAGCATCGTCGGCGCGGCAGCGGTCATTCTGGCCCTCGCGCTTCCGGCGGCGGCGGCGGATTTCGAAGTGCACATGCTGAACAAGGGGGCTGAAGGCGCCATGGTGTTCGAGCCGGCCTTCGTGAAGGTCGCCCCCGGCGACACTGTTACCTTCATCCCCACGGACAAGGGCCACAATGTCGAGACGATCAAGGGCATGATCCCGGAAGGCGCCGAAGCCTTCAAGAGCAAGATGAACGAGACCTACAAGGTCACTTTCGACAAGCCGGGCGCCTATGGCGTCAAGTGCACGCCGCATGTCGGCATGGGCATGGTCGGCTTCGTGAGCGTCGGCGACGCGCCGACCAATCTCGATGCGGTCAAGACCGGCAAGCTGCCGAAGAAGGCACGCGAGCGCATGGACGCCGCCATCGCGGCAGCCGGCCTCTGATCGTCCTTACAGGGGCGGGGCAGGAACCCGGAGTGGCTGACGCCGCTCCGGGTTTTCTTTTGCGCCTGTCAGTTGCTCCTGTCAGCTACGCTTGTCAGTCCGCCCAGTCCGGATCGGTGGTGAAGGCGATGGTGAGCCAGCGATCCGGTCCCTCGTCGCCGATGGCGTTGCCGACCTCGTCGCGGATGTCGTCCCATTCCTGCAGCTTCTTCGCCGGGAAATCTTCCGGCACGATGAAGAAGAGCTCGATCTGCCGGCCGCGGCCGACGCGGGCGACATAGGCGCGATAGGACAGGAAACCGTGCCGCTCGACGATGGTTTTCGCGACCGTATCGACGTGGTGCTTCAGGTCCCCCGGCGTGACGAGCAGGATATCGGCCAGCGCCTGGCGGATCGTGCCGGCCGGAATGGGGATGATGACAAGGCAGACCAGCGCCAGCGCGACCGGGTCGATATAGGGCGACAGCCATGCATGGGCGGTGCCCTGGATGAGCGAACCGACGACGAAGGCGACGAGCAGGGCGCTCGTCAGGCCAGCGGACATCATCCATGCCTTGGCGTCGAGCGCCACGAAATCTGACTGGATCGTGCGGTTCGCCCGGGTGCCGATGATCGCCATGGTGACCGTCACCGCGAGCGTCACCACGGCATAGATGATCGCTTGGCCGAAATCGAGCGGCCGGCCGCCCTCCATGATGCTGCCGACAGCGTTGATCAGGGCATAGATCGCGGCGCCCGTCAGGAGGATGCCGTTGAGGCCGAGCACCATCGGCTCCAGATGCCAGAAGCCCATGGTGAAATGCTTGACGAGCCGCCCCTTGCCGCCACCGCTGGCGGAGGAGGCAATGAGGTTCGACACCAGCAGCGCGACCACCGTCATCGCCGCATCCGTCATGGCATAGACGCCATCGAAGACGATGGCGAAGGAGCCCGAGAGAATGCCGAACAGGATGCCGACGCCGGCCAGCAGGATGGTGACGGCGATGGAGACGCGCAGCAGTCCCTGTTCCGTTTTCATGGGCCGGTCCTTTCACCGATCGAGGGTGTCCCAGCTTATAGCCGGGGCGCCGTACGAATTCCATCTTCTGAATGATACGGATTTACACATTTAATTTTCTAATGGCGCGGCCACCTGTTAATTTCACGCCCACAGACCCACAGGATAGCACATGCTGAAATTTGCCCTGCTTTCGACTTGGCTCTTTCTGACAGCCCTCTGCTCTCCCCTTCTTGCCGCCGGTAACGCCATGGACCTTCAACTGCACAAGGCGGCTGCCGCCGGCGACGCCGCGACCGTCAAGACATTGCTTGCCAGGGGCGCCGATATCGACGCGCGCGACGGCAGCGGCGCGACCGCGCTGCTGGTGGCCACGCATGCCAACAAGGTGGAGGCCGCCCGGGTGCTGATCGAGGCCGGGGCGGACGTCAATGCCAAGGACAATATCGAGGACAGCCCCTATCTCTATGCCGGCGCCCGCGGGCATCTGGACATCCTCAGGCTGACGCTCGCCCACGGCGCCGACCTCAAGAGCATCAACCGCTACGGCGGCACGTCCCTCATCCCGGCCTCCGAACGCGGCCATGTCGAGACGGTGGACACGCTGATCAAGGCGGGCGTCGCGGTCGACCACGTCAACCGGCTCGGCTGGACCGCCCTGCTGGAGGCGATCATCCTCGGCAATGGCGGCGCGCGCCACCAGCAGATCGTCGGCCTCCTGATCAAGGCCGGCGCGGACGTGAACCTCGCCGACAATGACGGCGTGACGCCGCTGCAGCATGCCCGCGGCCGCGGCTATGACGAAATCGCAACCCTGCTGGAAAAAGCAGGGGCGAAGTGACGCAAGACAATACCGGAAACACTCAACGCAAAGGGTCTCAGACGATGCAACGCAGCTACTATTCCTCCCTCGGCGGCCATCCGCCGCAGAGCGACCTCCTGACGGGCCGCGCCGTCTTCACCGAGGCCTATGCGGTGATCCCCAAGGGCGTGATGCAGGACATCGTCACCAGCTTCCTGCCCTTCTGGGACAATACGCGCGTCTGGGTCATCGCCCGCCCGCTCTCGGGCTTCTCCGAGACCTTCTCGCAATACATCATGGAAATCGCGCCGGGCGGCGGCAGCGACCGGCCGGAACTGGACCCGGAAGCCGAAGGCGTTCTCTTCGTCGTCGACGGCGAAGTGGAACTGACGCTGCCGACCGGCAAGCACACGCTCACCTCGGGCGGCTACGCCTTCCTGCCGCCGGGCCTGAAGTGGTCGCTGCGCAACCGCTCGGGCGCCCATGCCCGCTTCCACTGGATCCGCAAGGCCTATGAGGCCGTCGACGGCCTGCCGCATCCCGAGCCCCTGATCCTCAACGAGAAGGACATCACCCCGGCCGCCATGCCCGACACGAACGGCGGCTGGGCGACGACCCGCTTCGTCGATCCGAACGACCTGCGCCACGACATGCACGTCACCATCGTCACGCTGATGCCCGGCGCCGTCATCCCCTTCGCCGAAACCCACGTCATGGAACACGGCCTCTACGTGCTGCAGGGCAAGGCCGTCTATCGCCTCAACCAGGACTGGGTCGAAGTGGAAGCCGGCGACTTCATGTGGCTGCGCGCCTTCTGCCCGCAGGCCTGCTATGCCGGCGGCCCCGGCCCGTTCCGCTACCTGCTCTACAAGGACGTCAACCGTCATATGAACCTGAAGCCCTTCGGCGGCCGTCGCTAGGCGATTTCAGTCGTTCCAAAGGAAACCCGCGCTCAAGGCGCGGGTTTTTCGTTTCGGCCGAGGATCCGTGTCCTGGAGCACGTCAGGTTCGGATTGAACCAGACATGCTCTAAATTCTTTTGTTTTCGTTTGTCTTCTCGGGAAAACCGGTTCGCACTTTTCCCCGACGAACTCTAACTAAAGGACGGCATTGCCGCCGGATAGGTGCGCGGATCGAAGCGAAGATAGAGCAGCGCGGTCACGAGAACGCAGACGAAGTGCAGCATCCAGCCGGCGGAGAAACCGCCCGTCCAGTCATGCAGCAGCGCCGTCGCATAGGGGCCAATGGCCGCGATGAGGAAGCCGCCGCCCTGCATCAGCGCGGCAAGCGCGCCAGCCTGCTCCGGCCGCGGCAGGTGGTCGAGCGCGGTGACGATGGCAAGCGCGAAGCTGCCGCCGAGGCCGGCGCCACACAGCCCCGCCCAGACGGCCGGGGCAAGATCGGGAAAACGGGCAAGGCCGAAGAAGCCGATGGCCTGGAAGACGATCGTCAGCCAGAGCCAGCGACGGCGGTCGACATTGCCGCGCGCCAGAAAAGGCAGACCGAGCGCGGCGGAGGCCTGACAGGCGGCCATCACGGCGACGAGGCCGCTGCTGTCGGCGCTCGTCCAGCCATGCGCCTGATAGTAGGGCGCAAGCCAGGCGATCATCGAGCTGTAGCCGGCATTGACCAGGCCGAAGGCCGCCATCAGCACCCAGGTGCGCGGGCGCCGCAGCAACTGGCGGGTCAGCGTGCCGTCCGGCTTGTTCGACTGCACGTCGGAAAGGATGCGCCAGGCGGCGGCAAGTGCCAGCGCCACCGGCAAGGCGAGCCACGCAAGCGCCGCCCGCCAGTTGTAGCCGGCATGCAGAAGCACCGGCATCAACCGCGCCCCGAAAGCCCCGCCGGCCATGATGACGGCCGAGTAGAGGCCCGTGACGACGGGCACGCTGGTCGGGAACCTGGCCTTGATGATGCCGGGAAAGGCGGCCTGGATGAAGGCGACCCCGAGGCCGCAGAGCGCCGCCGTCGCGATCAGCGTCATGCCGTCATAGGCAAAGAGGCGAAGCGCCGAACCGGCAAGCAAGATTGCAAGCGCAATCAGCAGGCCGCGCCGCGCGCCGATCTTCACCTGCAGGCCGGGCGCCACGAAGGCGCCGACCCCCATCAGGAACATCGGCAGGAGCGTGAGCATGGCGATGCCGCCATAGCCGAGGCCGGTATCCGCGCCGATCTCGGCGAGGATGGGCGCTGGGGCGGCGATAAAGGGCCGAAGGTTGAGGCCGACCAGGACGACCAGTGCAAGCATGGCCCAATCGCGGCCGGGACGCGTATCCGTCATCGTCTGTCTTTCGTGCTGAAATGCGCATTCGGGCGGGCAAACCCGCCCGCGATCATGTCCTATCGCTACCACCGGGTTGAATCATGCGCAAATTAGATGTTTAGATAGCCACTATTCCTGATTTCGATGGAGATGCCATGCTCGATCCGCGCCTGCTCCGGGCCTTCGTGGCGATCGCCGACGCCGGCAGCTTCACCGCCGCCGCCGACCGCCTGCACATGACCCAGTCGACCATGAGCCAGCAGATCGCGCGGCTCGAGGAAACCATCGGCCGGGAGCTGGTCGACCGCGCCGCCCGGCCGGTGCGCCTGACGGTGACGGGCGAGCGCCTGCTCGGCCACGCCCGGCGCATCCTCGCCTTGCAGAGCGAGGCGCTGACGCTGGTGGCGGAGACCTCGGGCACCACGTCGGTGCGGATCGGCATGCCGGACGATATCGCGACGCCCGAAATGGCCCGCGCCTTCGCCGCCTTCACCCGGCGCCACAAGGAAGCCCGCCTCGATGTCACGACGGGCCTGCGCTCGGACCTCACGCGACGCTACCGGTCCGGCGAACTCGATATCGTGGTGATGAAGGAGGATGCCCCGAGCGAGGATAGCTGGGCGAGCTTCGAGGAGCCGATCGCCTGGTTCGCCGCGCCGGATACGGCAAAGGACCTGCCCGACCCGGTGCCGCTCGTCACCTTCCCGCCCGGCGGGCTTTACCGGGACGCGATGTTCGAACGGCTGGAGCGCGAGCGGCGGCGCTGGTACATCGCCTTCACCTCGGCGAGCCTGCGCAACGTGCTGATGGCCGTCGAAGCCGGCCTCGGGCTGTCGCTGCTGCCGGTCGACGCCGCCAAGGGCTGGCGGATCGAACCGCTCTCCGATTTCGCCGTCGAGCCGCCCGTCTTCGCCTCGCTCTATTCCTGGGAGCGAGGCGGCATCGTCGGCGAACTCGCCAACGAAGTGCTCGACATCCTCAAGCGGCATTTCGCCCGCATCTAGTCCTTGTAGAGATCCGCATAGGTTTCGCGCAGCACGTTCTTCTGCACCTTGCCCATGGTGTTGCGCGGCAGGTCGTCGACGAAGAGCACGCGCTTGGGCTGCTTGTAACGTGCCAGCCGGTCCTTCAGCGCCGCCAGGACACCGGCCTCATCGAGCGCCGCCCCACTCCTGATGACGACGACCGCGGTCACGCCCTCGCCGAAATCCGGATGAGGCACGCCGATGACGGCACTCTCGACGACACCGGGCATGGCGTCGATCTCGGTTTCGACTTCCTTGGGATAGATGTTGTAGCCGCCCGATATCACGAGGTCCTTGCCACGCCCGACGATATGCACGTAGCCGCGCGCGTCGATCTTTCCGAGATCGCCCGTAATGAAGAAGCCGTCGAGCCGGAACTCCGCGGCGGTCTTGGCCGGCATCTTCCAATAGCCCTTGAAGACGTTCGGGCCCTTCACCTCGATCATGCCCGTCTCGCCGTCCGGAAGCGTCTTGCCGGTCTCCGGATCGGTGACGCGCAGCGAAACGCCGGGCAGCGGGAAGCCTACCGTGCCGGCCACGCGGTCGCCGTCATAGGGATTGGAGGTGTTCATGTTGGTCTCGGTCATGCCGTAGCGCTCGAGAATGGCGTGGCCGGTCTTTTCCGAAAAGGCGCGGTGCGTTTCGGCAAGCAGCGGCGCCGAACCGGACACGAAGAGCCGCATGCCGGCCGTCGCTTCCCGCGTCAGGCCGGCATGCTGCACCAGCCGCACGTAGAAGGTCGGCACGCCCATCATCACGGTGCTGCTCGCCATCAGCCGCAACGCCTCGTCGGCATCGAACTTCGGCAGGAAATACATCGAGGCGCCCGACAGCAGCGTGACGTTCGAGGCGACGAACAGGCCATGCGTGTGGAAGATCGGCAGCGCGTGGATCAGCCGGTCGGCGCTGGTGAAGCGCCAATGGTCGCGCAGCGCCAGTGCGTTGGAGAGGAGGTTGTCATGCGTCAGCATCGCTCCCTTGGAGCGCCCGGTCGTGCCCGACGTATAGAGGATCGCGGCAAGATCGTCCGGTCCGCGCTCGACATCGGCGAAATCGTCCGTTTCCTCGCCGGCCAGCTGGAGAAGACTGCCGCCGCCCGTCGCATCCAGCGTCTCGACCGTGCCGCGGTGATATCTCGTCACGCTCTCGACGCTGTCGCGGGTTTTGGGATCGACGACGACCAAATGGGGCGTGGCGTCGCCGATGAAATATTCCAGTTCGGCCAGCGTATAGGCCGTGTTGAGCGGCAGGTAGACCGCGCCCACCCGAAGGCAGGCCAGATAGAGCATCAGCGCCTCGGGGCTCTTTTCCGCCTGCACGGCCACCCGGTCGCCCGGCGTGACACCAAGCCGCTTGAGCGCGCCCGCCAGCCGGCCGGAAAAGGCGAGCATGTCGCCATAGGTCCAGCGCCGCCCCTCGGCCGTCTCGATGAAGATCGCATCCGGCGACGCTGCGGCGCGGATCGCGTCGAATAGATGGTTGGCCATGGGATCTCCTCTTCCGTCTGACCGCACCTTGTCACACCGCCGGGCCGGGACGCCAGAGGAAAGACATCACCGCAGCAGGCCCTGCCCCCCGTCGATCCACAGGGGAATGCCGGTCACATGCCGGGCCTTGGAAGATGCGAGGAAAAGGATGGCGTCGGCAACGTCGTCGGCCGTCCCCGGCTTGCCGTGCGAGACGGGGATATCGCCCTCGGGCCATGTCACGGGAATGCCGGCCTTTTCCGCGCCGCGCTGTTCGGTGTTGTCGTCGATGTCGGTCGCGATCGCGCCGGGGCAGACGGCGTTGACGCGAATGCCGGCCTTGCCGAGTTCCAGCGCCAGCTGCTGCACCATCGCCACCTGCGCCGCCTTCGTCGCGGCATAGGCCGTTGCTCCGGGCGTGGTGAAGGTGCGCGTCCCGTTGATCGAGGAAACCACGACGACGGCACCACGCTCGACCTTGCGCAGATACGGCACCGTCAGATGGAGGGTGAGATAGGTGCCGCGCAGATTGACGGCAATGGTCTCATCCCATTCGGCGGGCGTCAGATCGTCGATCGGCGCCCAGACGCCGTTGATGCCGGCATTGGCGACGACGACGTCGATACCGCCGAAGGCGTCCGCCAGTGCCTCCACGGCGCCGCGCATCGCCGCCTCGTCCGCGACGTCGGCGATCAGGGCAAGAGCGCTGCCGCCGAGGATGCGGATTTCTGCCGTCACGGCCTCCACCTCCTCACCGGTCCGGCCGAGCACGCCGACGCTCGCGCCGTAACGCGCAAAGGCCAGCGCGGTTGCCCTGCCTATCCCGGATCCCGCACCCGTCACGAGGGCGACCTTCTCTGCAAACAGCATGGGCAACTCCAATCGTTTCGGCTGAAAGGAAATGCTCGGACAGCGTCCGGGTTCCCGGATTTCTTGGGAACCATGCAGAGGGGCTGGCGTTAGACACAAGGATGAAGCCCATTCCCGAGGAGTTCCCCGTGCGCCAGAAGAAGAAGCCGCTTGCCCGCAAACCTGTGTCCACGCCGCAGGGCGATCAGGCCCGCAAGCGCCGCAACGCCTGGGAGCCGCAGGTGATCGTTCCCCATCAGGTCGATCTTCCGCTGATCCAGCCCGAAAAGGACGAAGTCGTCGTGCCGGCCATGCCCAATGGCCGAAGCCTCGTCAACGGGCGTTTTTGAGGAGGCGGCCGCGATGCGCGTGAAGGACGTCATGTCCGCCCAGATCGTCACAGTCTCTCCCAACGACACCGCGCAGTCGGCCGCGCGCTTGATGCTCGAAGCCGAGGTGGGGGCGCTGCCCGTCGAAGTGCCGGGGGTCGGCGCCATCGTCGGCATCATCACGGACCGCGATATCGTGGTGTCAGTCCTGGGGCGCGGACTTTCCACCTCCACGGCCATAGCCGAGTTCATGACCGTGTCACCGGAAGTGTGCCATGAAGAGGACGAGACCACGGATGTCGCGGCCCGCATGCGCAGGCTCGGCGTGCGCCGTCTCGTCGTGGCGGGCAAAAACCGGCGTGTCGTCGGCATCGTCAGCCTCGTCGACCTTCCGGTGGAAAAGCAGGCGGAGGCAGGTCAGCGATGACGATCTTTGCGACCGACCGTCTCTGGGACGAGGCCGTGGTGCTGGAAGGGCCGCGGCAGGTGCTGCGGGTACAGAGCACGCGCGATGCGCTGCTCTGCCTCAAGAACCATTGGCCGCTCACCGACGGCGCCGCGGCGCTGGCGGCAAAGGCCGCCTGCGAACAGGGCCTGACAGGCGACGACGATCCCGGCCTTGCCCGCCGGGCCTTTATCGAAGCGGCGGAGGAAGCCGGCTTCCGGGTGAATTCATGGACGGCGGAAGCAAAAAGAAACGAACCGCCGTCACTCTGAAAGGGACATCATCGTGGACGACGAACGCCAGGAATGGATCAGCAAGCGTGCCTACGGCCTTTGGGAAGCGGCGGGTCGGCCACACGGCCGGGACCACGAACATTGGGAGCAGGCCGCCCGCGAACGCGCGGAACTCGAGCGCGTCGCCCTGCCCGAACACCTGAAGACCAAGCGCAATTCCGGCGAGGCGGACGACGCCACCCGGCGCGCGGTCGCCTCGAACCGCAACACACGATCCGAGAGCAATATCCGGAAATCCTCAGCCGTTCGATGATCACGGCTGAGCTGTGCGTCGCTTCCGGCGTTTTGCGTTTCGCCGGCTTTCGAGGAAGCGCAGCATGCGCTCCTCCTCCGCCCTCATTCCCGCGATGCCCCGCGCAACGTCGAGGGATGGGCGGCGCAAAGCGCGCATCAGGGTTTCGGGCGCTTCGGCAAGCGCGATGATATCAGGATGGATATAGCTCGACCGGGCAATCGAAGGCGTATTGTGCAGGACGTCCGCTGCGGCGGCCGCCATGCCCTTGATCGTCGGTCGCTCTCCCGCCTCGATCGCACGGCGCGCCAGGGAGAAGGCCGCGAGGCTGCCAGCCCAGGTGCGGAAGGTCTTGGCCGAAATGGCGATATCGGAGATGGCCGCGAGATAGGCGTTGAGCCGCCCGGAATCGATCGGCCGCGCGAGGCCGGCTTCGTCCCTCCATACGAAGAGCTGTCGCCCCGGCAGATCGGCGCAGCCTTCGAGCAGGCGCTGCAGGCGGGGATGTTTCAGCGTGCGTCGCACCCGCTTGCCGCCCTTGGCGGTGAAGCGAAGGTCTATACTGCCCTCCTTCAGTGAGACATGGCGCTTGAGCAGCGTTGTTGCACCATAGGTCTTGTTCTCCTCGGCATAGGCACGATTGCCGACGCGCAGATGCGCTTCGTCGAGCAGCACGGTGATCGCCGCCAGCATCGTCTTCATCGTGCCGGGTGCCCCTTCGAGATCGCGCCGCATCGTGCGCCGGATTTTCGGCAGCGCCCGGCCGAAGGCGATCAACTGGTCGAACTTGTCGCCGCTCTTCAGCGCCTGCCAGTCCGGATGGTAGCGGTATTGCTTGCGACCACGCGCGTCAAAGCCGGTCGCCTGCAGATGTCCCCGGCCATCGAGGCAGATCCAGACATTCTCATAGGCCGGTGGCAGGCCGAGGGACGCGATGCGCGCTTTCACCTCAGCATCGCGCACGAGAGCGCCATTCGGCAGGCGGTAGCAGAAGCTGCGTCCGGCTCTCAGGCGCCGGATACCGGGTTCGCTGTCCGAGACATAGACAAGACCGGTTTCTTCAAGATTTTCCGGCGCCATGGACGCGTATTACCCCAAAGGTGCGAAGACCGCGACGCTGCCCGCATAGACCGTGGCAGGCCCCTCCACGGGGTGCTCGGCGAAGGCATCGTCCGCTGCGCCCGTATCGAGCACCCGCTTCCAGGCCAGGACGTCCTTCACGTCGGGCAGTGTCACCTGGCTGTCGGCGCCGGCATTGCAGACGATGAAAAGCCGGTCCTCATCCTCGCCATTCGCCGGCTTCGACAGGAAGAGGCCCAGCACACGCAGGTTCGCGTCCGTCCAGGCGCCGTCGTCCATCGGCGTGCCGTCGGGGCGATACCAGGCGATGTCGATCGTGCCGTCCTCCGCGGGTTCCCCCGTCAGGAATGTTTCCTGCCGGAGTGCCGGATGGGCCTTGCGGAAAGCGATCATGCCCTTGCAGAAGGCAAGGAACGGATCGTCGAGGCCGCTCCAGTCCGTCCAGCCGATCTCGTTGTCCTGACAATAAGCGTTGTTGTTGCCGCCCTGGCTGTTGCCGAGTTCGTCGCCGCCGAGAAGCATCGGCACGCCCTGGCTCAACATCAGCGTCGCGATCATGTTGCGGCGGCGGCGGTCGCGCGCAGCGCGGATGGCCGGATCGTCGCTCCCACCTTCCACCCCCATATTGTGCGAGTGGTTGCCGGAATGGCCATCGCGATTGTCTTCGCCATTCGCTTCGTTGTGCTTGCCGTCATAGGACACCGTGTCCATCAGCGTGAAGCCGTCATGGGCGCTGATGAGATTGACCGAAGAGGTGGCGCCGCGGTCGGAGTGGTTGAACTGCTGCGCGGACCCCGAAAGCCGTGCGGCCAGCCCCGGAACGAGACCGCCGTCCCCCTTCCAGAAGCGGCGTACGTCGTCGCGATACTTGTCGTTCCATTCACGGAAGGGATAGGGAAAGCCGCCGACTTGATAACCGCCGTCGCCGACATCCCAGGGCTCGGCGATCAGCTTGACGCCCGACAGGATCGGATCCTGCCTGATGGCATCGAAGAAGGTGCCCTCGCGGTCGAATTCGATATGCCGCGTGCGCCCGAGCGTGCTGGCAAGGTCGAAGCGGAATCCGTCCACATGCATGGCGGTCACCCAGTAGCGCAGGCTGTCCAGCACCATGCGCAGAACCATGGGATGGGCGATATTGACCGTATTGCCGGTGCCTGTCGTGTCGTAGGTGTGGCGCGGATCGTCGGGCGAAAGGCGATAGTAGCTCAGATTGTCGAGGCCGCGGAAGCTGAGGGTCGGCCCGCGTTCAGACCCTTCGGCGGTGTGGTTGTAGACGACATCCATGATCACCTCGATGCCGGCGGCATGGAAGCGCTTGACCATGGTCTTGAAGGCCGTGATCGCGGCGCCGGCCAGGAAGCGCGGCTGCGGCGCGAAGAAGCCGAGTGTCTGGTAACCCCAATAGTTGCGCAGGCCCTTTTCCAGGAGATAACGATCGTCAGGGAAATACTGGATGGGCAGAAGTTCTATGGCGGAAATGCCGAGATCGACGAGGTGCTCGATGATCGGGTCGCTCGCCATGCCTGCAAAGGTGCCGCGCAGATTTTCCGGCACGCCCGGATGGGACATCGTCATGCCGCGCACATGCGCCTCGCAGATGATGGTGTCCGTCCAGGGACGGCGAATGGCGGCGTCTCCGGCCCAGTCGAATTCCGGATCCTGCACCACGCCCTTGACCATGAAGGGAGCGCTGTCACGCTCGTCGAAGGAAAGATCTTCCGCCGGGTCGCCGATGCGATAGCCATAGAGTGCATCGTCCCAGGCGATCTCGCCGAGCACCTGCTTGGCGTAGGGATCGAGCAGCAGCTTGTTCGGATTGAAGCGGTGGCCGGCGTTCGGCTCGTAGGGGCCGTGCGCCCGGTAGCCGTAGACAGTACCGGGTTTGAGGCCGGCAATGTAGCCGGACCAGACCTCGCCCTCGCGCTTGGGCAGCGGCAGGCGGGCGGTCTCTTCCTTGCCATCCTCGGAAAACAGACAAAGCTCCATCTGTTCGGCATGGGCGGAAAAGACCGCGAAATGCGTGCCCTCGCCGGTGAATTCGGCGCCGAGCTCCGGCTTCATGAAATCGAGTTCGGAAAATGAGTAGCTCATGCAATCTGTCCCCTTCGGTCGGGCAGGCAGCGCCCTGACCAACAGGCGGAGCCGCCGCAAAGGCTTCCACGCCGGACCCGGATGGGGTCGGAGAAGCGATGATGCAACGCAAAAAGAGGGGCATTGTTCCGGAACATTTGCGCCCTCGCCCGGTTCGATCTCCGGCTAACGACGAGGAACCGATGACATTATCGACGCAACGGGCCTGGGGGCCGACCTTCCTGACCGATGGCCGGGTGCGCTTCCGCCTCTGGGCGCCCGCCGAACGCACCGTGAAGCTGCTGCTTGCCGGTGGAGAAGAGATCGAAATGCGGGCTGGTACCGAGGGATGGCACGAGGTCGAAACCGACCGCGCGCAGCCGGGCGAAGCCTATGTTTTCCGGCTCTCCGATGGCGTGGAGATCCCCGATCCCGCCGCGCGCGCCCAGCAGCACGGCGTCGAGGGACCTTCCCTGCTTGTCGATCCGGATGGTTATTCCTGGCAAAATCCCGGCTGGCAGGGCCGCCCCTGGGAAGAGGCGGTGATCTACGAATTGCACATCGGCGCGTTCACGCCGGAAGGCACGTTCCGCGCCGCCATCGACCGCCTGCCCGATCTCGCCCATACCGGTATCACCGCGATCGAGCTCATGCCGGTCGCCCATTTTTCCGGCCGGCGCGGCTGGGGTTACGACGGCGTGCTGCACTTTGCGCCGCACAATGCCTATGGCACGCCGGAGGACCTGAAGGCGCTGATCGATGCAGCCCATGGCCATGGTCTTATGGTGCTGCTCGACGTGGTCTATAACCATTTCGGCCCGGTGGGGAACGTTCTGCCGCGCGTCGCGCCGGAATTCTTCCACCCCGAGCGCCACACACCCTGGGGTGCGGCGCTCGCCTTCGAGCGGCAGCCGGTGCGACGCTACTTCATCGAGAACGCGCTGCAATGGATCCTCGACTATCGCTTCGACGGCCTGCGCCTCGACGCGACGGAAGAGATCGACGACGAAAGCGAGCCACATCTCCTGATCGAACTTGCCGAAACGGTCCGCCAGGCCGCGCCCGACCGGGCGATCCACCTCGTCGTCGAGGATCAGCTGAGCCGCAAGAGCCTTCTGAACCGGGACGGCGGCGCTCCGCGCCATTATACGGCCGGCTGGAACGACGAATTCCACCATGCCTTGCGGGTGCTTGCCGCCGGCGAAACGAAGGGGCACTACGCGCTCTTCACCGAGAACACCGGCGATATCCTGCGCGAGGCCCTCGCCCGCGGCTTCGTCCATACGGATCATGCCCGGGACCGCGTCGGGCCGACCCCGCAGGATCCGCTGCCACCACAGGTCAATGTCAATTTCCTGCAAAATCACGACCAGATCGGCAATCGCGCCTTCGGTGAACGCCTTTCCACCCTTGCCGATCCGACGGTGGTGTCCGTCGCGACCGCCCTCCTGCTGCTGACGCCACCCGTGCCGTTGCTCTTCATGGGCGAGGATTATGGCGAGCGGCGACCCTTCCTGTTCTTCGCCGACTTCGACGGCACCCTTGCGCATGCGACCAAGGCAGGGCGCGCGGACGAAGCGGAAAAATTCGGCGGACTGCCCGACGGCAAGGACGTGAAGGACCTGCCCGATCCGGTGGCCGAAGAAACCTTCCAGCGCTCGAAACTCGACTGGACCCGCGCAGCGTCGCCCGACGGCCGCAAACGGGCGGCGTTCCTGCGGGAGCTGATCGCGCTGCGGCAGAGGCATGTCGTACCGCTGCTAAAAGGCCAGGGACCGGTAGAGCCCCATATCCTTCCAGCTGCGGACGGTATCGTCGCCATCGACTGGCGCTTTCCGGATGCGACGCTGGCCCTGCGCGCCAACCTGACGGGCGAGGCCGCGGAATGGCCCGGGATGACGGGCGAGACGATCTTCCTTCTGGCCGGCGGCGCGGCAGCCGGGCCGGCGATCGCCGTCGCGATAGACCGCGCCCGACCATAGGCGGGAACCAACGTGCCGCTCAACGGTTCTTCCGCAAAACGTTCAGCAAGAGGTCCCCATGCAGATCGGCGACATCATGACACGCAACGTCCACCTCGTCCGGCCGGAGGAAAACCTTCAATATGCCGCTCGCATGATGGCGGAATGGGATATCGCCTTCCTGCCCGTTGCCGATGCCAGCGGTCTCGTCGGTACGCTGACGGACCGTGACATCATCCTGCGCGCCGTGGCGCCGGGACTGGATGGAGAAACGACGAAGGTTGCCGACATCATGACGACCAACATCACCTATTGCTTCGACGATGAAGAGCCCGAAGCTGTGTTGAACAACATGCGTTCCCTGCACCTGCGCCGACTTGCCGTGCTCGATCGTCAGAACCGGCTCTCCGGCGTGGTGTCGCGAACGGATTTCGCTCGCCACGGTGTCTGACGCGGGTCTTTGGAACAAATCGGGAGGATGTGCGTTCTTCGCGCCGACTCTTCACGTTCCAGGATCTCATGACCCGCCCCCGCTCGACCTATCGCCTCCAGTTCCGCAACGGCATGGACTTCGGGAAGGCGCGTCGGCTCGTGCCCTATCTCGAAGCGCTGGGCATCAGCCATCTCTATGCATCGCCCGTGATGACCGCGACCGCTGGCTCGACGCATGGCTACGACGTCACCCATGCCAACGAGATCGACCCGTCCCTCGGAGGGCTTGCGGGCCTTCGCGCCCTTGCCGGCGATCTGCATGCGCGCGGCATGGGCCTTATCCTCGACATCGTGCCGAACCACATGGCGGCGAGCCTTGAAAATCCCTGGTGGCGCAGCGTGGTCGTGTGGGGCGCGCAGAGCCCGTTCGCCGGTCATTTCGATATCCACTGGCGGCAAAGGCTGACGCTGCCCTTCCTCGGCAACGATTTTCGCGAGGAACTTTCGGCGGGCGTTCTCAGCCTTGCGCTGGACCCGGCCTGCGATGCGCTTGCGCTGCGCTACCACGACACCTTCTATCCGCTGCATCCCGGTACCTACCGGCAGATTCTCGAAGAATTGACGGACGTAGCGGCCAGTCCCGAGCGCGATCCGGAAGGCCGAACGGTCCTGTCCGCCGTACTCGCATCGGCGGATGCCCGCGCGGCGCTGGAGCGGACCCTCGAACGGCTTTCCGCCGATCCGGCGCGGATCGCCGCCATTCACGATGCCCAGCCCTGGCAACTGACGGACTGGAAAACGGCGAGCCGGCATCTCAGCTACCGCCGTTTCTTCGAGATCGCCGGCCTTGTCGGGCTTCGCGTCGAAGATCCGCGCATCTTCGACGACAGCCATCGCCTGATCCTCGACCTCGTGCGCGAGGGAACCGTGGATGGCCTTCGCATCGACCACATCGACGGGCTCGCCGATCCCGAGGCCTACTTGCAGCGCCTTCGCGCCGCCGCCGGCCCCGATGTCTATATTGTCGTCGAAAAGATTCTGGAAAAGCAGGAACCGTTTCCAGCCCATTGGCCCGTCGCGGGCACGACGGGCTACGAATTCATCACCGCGCTGGCGGATGCGCTGTCTGACGAGCACGAGGGCGGACGGCTCGCGCAAGCCTACCGGCCGCTCAAGGACGAGGAGCGCCGCGGATCCTACGCGCAGGAGCGGCAGGCCAGCAAAAAACAGATGCTCTCGGACAATTTCGAGGGGGAAGTCCGCCGCCTGACGGCGTTGACCAAGGTCATGGCCGACCGCACCGATGCCGACCTCTCCCGCGGCACAATCGCCGAAGCCCTTTGCGGCATGATCGCCGCCCTGCCCGTCTACCGCACCTATACGACGGTGACATCCGGCGCGGACGAACACGACCGGCAGCTTCTCGCCGCCGCGCGGCAGCAGGCGCAGGACGGCGTGCGCCCGGAGGTCCGCGAGGCCATCGATTTCATCTGGGAACTGCTCGTCGACGACCGGACCTGCAGCACCCTGCCGGAATGCCCCGAATTCCGCACCCGCTTCCAGCAATTGAGCGGCCCTGTCATGGCCAAGGCCCTGGAAGACACGCTGTTCTACCGGGAGAACGCCTTCATCGCGCTCAACGAGGTAGGCGGCGATCCAGGCCAGCCGACAGGCGGTCCGCACGCTTTCCACGCCGCCATGCAGGCGCGGGCGGAAACGCTGCCCCATGCCCTTTCGGCAACCTCGACCCACGACACCAAGCGCGGCGAGGATGCGCGCGCACGGCTTTACACGCTGAGCGAGGCGCCGGACGACTGGATCGCCGCGACCCGGCGCTGGACAGACCTCAATGCCCGCTTCCGCCGCGCGCATGCCGGCCGCGCCGTTCCCGAACCCTATGTGGAATGGCTGATCTATCAGGCGCTCGCCGGCGTCTGGCCGCTCGGCGAGCCGGACGATATGGAAGCGCTGCGCGAACGCCTGCGGTCCTATGTCGAAAAGGCGCTGCGCGAAGCCAAGATCGGCTCGAACTGGCGCCGGCCGGATGCCGACTACGAGCAGAAGGTCATCGGCTTCGTCGAGGATGTGCTTGGACACGAGGCGTTCCTGCGCGACTTTACCGGGACCTTGTCGCCTTTTCTCGATGCGGGGCTCCTCAACAGCCTGTCGCAAACCCTGATCAAGCTGACGGCGCCCGGCGTTCCCGATATCTACCAGGGCAGCGAACGCTGCGACTTCTCGCTGGTCGATCCCGACAACCGCGCGCCGCTGGCTCTGGCCGGCCTCGACGTGCCGCAAAAGCCGGCTGCGCAACGGGCGACCTTTCCGCACTACAAACAATGGCTGGTTGCGACCGTGCTCGCCGCGCGACATCATTGCCCGGCTCCCTTCGCCGGTGCCTATCTTCCCCTTGCTGTAACCGATGACAGTCGGCGGGCGCTGGCATTCCTGCGCGGCACGCCGCAGGCCTTCGTCCTTGTCGCCGTTCCGCGCCTGACATTGGGAAGCAGCGCTTCCGACGGGCTCCCGCTGAAGACGGACGCGAAGGCCGGCATCGCCATCACCATTCCCGAGGCTTTCAGGGGGCGAAAGGCGCGCTCCGCGCTCGACGACCGCGCGCTCGTCCTCGGCCAAACGCTGTCCCTGTCGGAGGCACTGGGAGACGAACCGGTCGGGTTGCTGCTCGGCGTATGACGCCGGCTGGGCGGTTTGTTTCGGCGCATTTCCGAGTGCAAAACCGGTGCCCGCTTTTCCTGGAAAGAGGCTAGTGCCGGCCGAAAAGCTCGATGAGGTCGACGCTGTCGGAGGTCTTGCCACCGAGTTGAAGGTGCTTTTCGATGTGACGAAGGTGGGCCGCCATGGTGCGGGCGGCCTTTTCCGCATCGCGCGTGCGGAAGGCCTCGACGATGGCCTCATGCTCGTCGTCGCGACAATTGCTGAGACCCGGCGCCCCGAAGAGGCCGATGATCAGCGAAGTGCGGGTCACCAGCTCCTTCATGGTGCGCAGGAGGATGGCGTTGCCGGCGATCTGCGCGAGCATGGTGTGGAACTGGCCGGACAGGCGGATCGCCTCGTGGCGGTGCCGCTCGTTATGCGCGGAGTGTTCCATCTCGATATGACGCACGAGCGCGGCCATGTCCTCGTCCGTCGCGCGCTGCACGGCAAGGCGCGCAATGTTCGGCTCCAGAGCCTGGCGGGCCTCGAACACCTCGCGGGCCTGCTCGGCCGTCGGAGAGGCGACGAAGGCGCCGCGATTGGCATGCAGTTCCACCACTTCGCGGCTGGCAAGCAGCAACAGGCTGCGCCGGATGCGCATGCGCCCCACGCCGAATGCCTCGCACAGAGCGGATTCGGAAAGTTTCGTTCCGGGGGGCAATCGCTGCTCGACGACCGCGTCGAAAATGCGCTCGACGATCTCGCTCTCGTCGATTTCGTCCGCCTCCACCGGGTTTGTCCTGTCTACGTCAACCACCGCATTCCTCGTGACATGCGCCTGTTCTGTTTCACCTATTAAATAAAGCCGATTTAGTTGACCAACAAGCACCGATTTCGTCGACATGATTTGCATTGCCTTGTTCACAACCCCTTGACAAGATCGTTAACAATGCGCTCAATACCCAAGCCAAGGCCGATTGTGGCCGCCCGCGCGGCCCACTCGACCATAGAAAATAGATCAATGGCCCAGAGGAAGAACACAATGCAAAAGCGCACATTCCTGAAAATTTCCGCTCTCGCTGCCGCGACCGCTCTCTCGCTGCCGCTCATGGCCTATGCCGAGAACGCCACGCTGAAGGTCGGCTTCGTCGGCGTCACCTCTGGCCCGGCCGCGGCCTGGGGCATTTCGAACCAGCGCTCGATGGAAGCGCGCGCCGCCTGGCTGAACGAACTCGGCGGCGTGAAGATCGGCGACAAGACCTACAATATCGAGATCGTCGCCTTCGACGACCAGAAGGACCCCAAGCGCGCCATCGCCGGCATGGAAAAGATGGCGCAGGACGGCATCCACTATGTCGTCGGCCCGAACGTCGACGACGGCGCGGCGGCGGTGCGCCCGGTCGCCGAGCAGAACGGCATCATGTATTTCCCCTATTCCTTCCCGAAGGCGCTCTTCTCGCCGCCGGCATCCAACGCGATCCTCGGCATGGTGGCCAACTACCAGTCCGGTCCGGCCATCTATAAGTACCTGATGGAAAACAAGGGCGTGAAGAAGGTGGCCTTCGTCGCCGCCAACGAATCCGACCCGCTGAGCCAGCGTGAATCCGGCATCGCGGCTGCCCAGGCCCTCGGCCTGGAAATCGTCTCCGGCAACGTGACCTATCAGGTGGATACGACCGACTTCACGCCGGTTCTGCTGCCGGTCATCCAGGCTTCGCCCGACCTTCTGGTGCTCTCGGGCGTTTCGCCGGCCAACGCTCCGCAGCTCATCCGCTCGGCGCGCGAACTCGGCTTTACCGGCCTCATCTCCACGGAAACGGCGCAGGATGCGGCCGTGCTGCAGGAAGGCGCCGGCGAACTTGCCGAAGGCTTCATCTCGGTCGGCGGCGCGTCCACGCCGGAACTCGCCAGCGACACGATGAAGGAATTCGTCGACCGCTACACCAAGATGTTCGGCGAATACAACGACGAGTCCAACACCAAGGTCTACGCCCTCGAATACATCATCGAGACGCTGAAGGCGAACCCGGCGGCCATCGACAATGTCGATGAATACAAGAAGACCATGGACACGTTCGAGGCGGCGAACCCCTTCATGAAGGGCGACGCCAAGCTGAAATATGTCGGCATGACCTCGTTCGGCCAGAAGCGTCAGGTTTCCGTCCCGCTCGTTGTCAACGAGTACAAGAGCGGCAAGTTCGAGACGCTGTTCGTCGGCCAGGTCGACTGATCAGAGCCCAGGGCACTGACACGATGAGGGGATCCGGGCGGCGCGTGTCGCCCGGCCGGATCTTCCTTTGCCTGAACGCTCTTTCCATTGGAGGCTCACGATGGAACAGATAATTGCCAACGGTCTCTACCTTGGTGCGCAATATGCGTTGATCGCCCTCGGGCTCACGCTGATCTTCTCGCTGATGAACGTGCTGAACTTCGCCCACGGGCAGATGTACGTCTTCGGCGGCTTCGTCACATACACGGTCGTCGTCCAGTTCGGCCTTCCCTTCATCGTCGGCCTCGCCGCATCCGCCGTGATCCTTGCGATCATGGGCGCGGCGATCGAGAAGTTCCTCTTCGCGCCGGTCGTGCGCCGGTCGAAGCGCGATGAATCGACCATGCTGCTCGCCGCCGGCGTCGCCTTCTTTCTCGATGCCGTCATCCTGCTCTTCTTCGGCGAGAAGCAGCGCGGCGTGCCGAAGATCGTCAACGGCGTGTTCAACTGGGACATGCGCATCATCATGCCCTATGACCGCATCCTGATCGGCGTTCTCGCCATTCTGCTGATCGTGGCCTTCATCGGCTTCATGAACTATTCCCGCGCCGGCCGCGCCATGCGGGCGCTCGCGCAGGATCGTATGGCCGCCCAGCTGATGGGCGTCGACGTCTCGCGTTATTCCATGCTGGGCTTTGCGCTCGGCGCCATGCTCGCCGGCCTCGTCGGCGGCCTGCTCGTCACCATCACCGGCGTCAATCTCGGCATGGGCGGCCCGACCTCGGTCAAGGCCTTCCTGATGATCATGATCGGCGGCGCGGGCGTCATTTCGGGCGCGATTGCCGGCGGTTTCATCCTCGGCATGATGGAGAGCGTCGGCCTCACCGTGCTCTCGGCCTATGGCGACATCACCTATCTCGTCATCTTCGCCACGCTGATGGTGTTCCTGGCCGTCCGCCCGCAGGGGCTGATGGGCAAGCCGTGGGGTTGAGATCATGAACGCGAAAAAACTTCTCGGCTTCGCCGCCTTCCTTCTCGCCGTCTTCGTGCTCGTGCCGCTGTTCATCGGCGCCACCGGCCGCGTGGACTTCTTCTACACTCTGACCTCCGTCGCCCTCCTCTCGGTCGGCGCCGCCGGCGTCTGGCTCACCTTCTATATCGGCCGCATCAACATCGGCCAGGGCGCCTATGCGCTGGTCGGCGGCTATGTCTCGGCGATCCTCGTCACGCAGGCCGGCGTCTCCTTCTGGCTGACGCTGCCGCTGGCCGGCCTGTTCTGCGCCCTCATCTCGGCGCTGATCGGCTTCCCGATCCTGCGCCTGCGCGGTGTCTATTTCGCCATGGTCACGCTGGTGCTGACGGAGGTGGCGCGCCTGTCCGCCCTCGCCCTGCCCATCACCAATGGCGCCAAGGGCATCACCTCGATCCCCCTGCCCGGTGAACTTTCGATCTTCGGCCTGACGATCATTCCGGCCTTCGGTTCGCTCGCCAATCCGCGCATCGGCTTCTACATGATGGCCGTCGCGCTGATGGTCGTCACCTACCTGGTTCTCTGGCGCATCGTGAACTCGCGGCTCGGTCATCTGTGCCGCAGCCTGCAGCAGAACGAGGAGCTTTCGGCCTCCATCGGCGTCAACACGGCCTATCTCCGCCTGCTCGCCTATGCGATCTCCTCCTTCTTCGGCGGCATCGCGGGCGCCATGTTCGCCTCCATCGCCCAGTCGATCTATCCGTCGTCCTTCGTCGTCGCCGACAGCGTGAACTTCATGCTGTACTGCTTCCTCGGCGGCCTCGGTTACGTCTTCGGCCCGATGCTCGGCACGTTCCTGCTCTATTTCGGCTGGGACCTGCTCTCCATCGCCAGGGAATACCAGCTCCTCATCTATTCCGGCGTCATGATCCTGCTCATGCTGGTCCTGCCGAACGGTGTCCTCAGCCTTCTCGACAAGAAGGAGGGCGGCAAATGACCCCCATCCTGCAGATCAAGAACATCACCAAGCGTTACGGCGGCCTGACGGCGGTGAACGACGTGTCCTTCGACGTGAAGGCCGGCGAGATCCTCTCGGTGATCGGTCCGAACGGCGCCGGCAAGTCCACGCTGTTCAAGCTGATCTCCTCCTTCGTGCCGGCAACGACGGGTGAAGTGCTCTTCAACGGCACGCGCATCTCCAGCCTCGCCCCGCACAAGGTGGCGCGCATGGGTGTCGTGCGCACCTTCCAGGAAACGACGATCTTCCGCTCCATGACGGTGCGCGAAAACATCATCGTCTCCCATCACCTGCGCTCCCGGGCGAACCTCTTCGGCTTCTTCCTCGGCACCAAGCAGGCGAAGGAAGACGAGGCGGCCTTCGCGGCCTCCGCCGACGACATCGTCGACTTCCTCGGCCTGCAGGCGATCCGCAACGAACTCGCCTCCAACCTGCCGCAGGGTCATCTTCGCGCCCTCGGCATGGCGATCGGCCTTGCCACCGACCCGAAGGTCATCCTGCTGGACGAGCCCTTCGCCGGCATGAACCACGACGAGACCATGAAGATGGTCGGCCTCGTGCGGCGTCTTCGCGACGAGCGCGGCGTCACCGTCCTCCTGGTCGAGCACGACATGCCCGCGGTGATGAAGATCAGCGACCGGATCGTGTGCATCAATTTCGGCGAGAAGATCGCCGAGGGCACGCCCCAGGAAATCCGGGAGAACGAGAAGGTGATCGAAGCCTATCTCGGCTCCGAAGATGCGGCGATCGGGATGTAAGCCATGACCAAGATTTTGAGCGTTGAGAATGTCGAACTCTATTACGACCACATCTATGCGCTGAAGGGCGTCTCGATCGATGTGGACGAAGGCGAAACCGTCGCGCTGATCGGCGCGAACGGTGCGGGCAAATCCTCGATCCTGCGCGCGATCACCGGCCTCCGGCCGATCAAGTCCGGGCAGATCACCTATCAGGGGCAGAAGCTCAACGGCACGCCGGCCGCCGAGATCGTCCGCCGGGGCATCTCGATGGTGCCGGAGGGCCGCCGCGCCTTCCCGCTGATGTCGGTCAAGGACAACCTGCTGATGGGCGCCTTCACCCGCACGGACAAGGCGGAAATCGAGCAGACGCTGGAAAACATCCTGACGCGTTTTCCGCGCCTGCGAGAACGCTACCATCAGCAGGCCAACACCATGTCGGGCGGCGAGCAGCAGATGATGGTGATCGGCCGCGCACTGATGGCGCGTCCCAAACTGCTTCTCCTGGACGAGCCCTCTCTCGGCATCGCGCCGAAGATCGTGCAGGACATCGCCCGCGCCATCGTGGCCATCAGCCGCGACGAGAATGTCTCCATCCTCCTCGTCGAGCAAAACAGCCGTATGGCGCTTTCCATCTCCAACCGCGCTTACGCGCTTTCCACCGGGTCGATCGCCCTGTCAGGCAATTCCAAGGAACTGATGAACGACGACCGCATCAAGGCAGCATATCTCGGAGGCGAACTCTGACATGAAAATACTCGTCATCAACCCCAACACGACTGCGACGATGACGGAGCATATCGGCAAGGCGGCGCGCGCCGCCGCCTCTGCCGGCACGGAAATCACCGCCGTCAACCCGGAGCACGGTCCGGTTTCCATCGAGGGCTATTTCGACGAGGCGATGAGCTTGGCCGGCCTGCTCGACACCATTCGCCGCAACCCGGACTGCGACGCCGTCGTCATCGCCTGTTTCGACGACACCGGCCTCGACGCCGCACGCTGCCTGACCGATCGCCCTGTCATCGGCATCGGCGAGGCCGCCTATCACTTCGCCTCGATGATCTCGAACAAGTTCTCCGTGGTGACCACGCTGGCCCGCTCCGTGCCGGCGCTCGAGCACAACCTTTCCCGCTACGGCCTTGACGCCCGTTGCGCCCGGGTACGCTCCTCCGAAGTGGCGGTGCTGGAACTGGAACAGCCCGGTTCCAATGCCCGCCAGAAGATCAGCGCGGAAATCGGCGTCGCAGTTGCCGAGGATCGTGCCGAGGCCATCGTGCTCGGCTGTGCCGGCATGGCCGGTCTTGCCCATGACCTCGCGGAAGAACACGGTCTGCCCGTGCTCGACGGCGTGTCCTGCGCCGTGAAGCTGGCGGAGGCGATGGCCGGCCTCAACATGCGCACGTCCCGCCTCGGCGGCTATGCGCCGCCGCCGCCGAGCAAGCTGGAATGCATCTTCAAACGGATGGAACGATAACACTCAGTACGCATTCTTCCCGCAAGATCGTATACTTTCTCCCCAAGGCCGGGGCGCCAATGCCGCGAATGGCATGCGCGTTCCGGCCGACGGGGCGTCATTGCCTGCGAAGCAGTGGACAGACTCACCCTTTGCATGCAATTTGCGGGATCATTTTGCGGAACGGGAGAGAACCGGATGACACAGAAAGTAGCCGATTCGGGCCGCGGCCGCTCGCATGCCGTGCATCGCGCACTGAAACGCGCGATCCTTGACCAGGCCCTGTCGCCCGGCGCGAAGCTGCCGGAAGATTCGATCGGCGAACGCCTCGGCGTCAGCCGCACCCTCGTGCGCGAGGCTCTGGTGCGTCTCAGCGAGGAAGGCCTTGTGGACCTGCGCCCCAACAAGGGCGCGACGGTGGCGCGGCCGACGCTCGAGGAGGGGCGCAATCTCTTCCTCACGCGCATGGCGCTGGAACGCCTCGTCGTGGAGACCCTTTCGGGCAAGCTGACGAAGGAACAGATCGACACGCTTTCGGCCCATATCGCCGCCGAAGACGCGGCAAAGCCCGAGCATGCGCTGTCGATCCGCCTCGCCGGCGAGTTCCATACGCTGCTCGCGCAGATGACGAACAATGCCAGCCTTATCCGCTACGTCAACGAGACGGTGGCGCGCAGTTCGCTCATCCTCGCGCTCTACGGCCGTCCGCATTCGTCGGACTGCGCGGTTTCCGAACATCAGGACATTCTCGATCACCTGATCGCCGGCAAGAGCGACGCGGCGACCAAGCTGATGACACATCACCTCGATTCCATCACCACCCGCGCGCTGCTGCCGCGCGAGGACGACCGCAACATCAAGGATGTCCTCTCCGCCTATGCGGTCGCCGAAGGTCTCGCCTGAGGCCCAGTCCCAAGGCTTGATCCTGATGGCTCAGTCCTGAGGCTCAATCATCAGGCTCAGGCGGAAAAGAGTTTCCACCGCGTCGGCCGGAAGCGCAGGCTCGCGCCATTGGCGGCCTGCGCATCGAGCGGGATTTCGATCTCGACATGGTGCGGCTCGCCGGCCTTGCCGATATCGATATCCGCGATGCGCGTGCCGGCGAGGCGCCGGGATGTCGCCACGCGGCCTTCGAGGGCGGGCGCGGCCGGGTCCTCGACCAGCACGACATCCTGCGGGCGGAAGAACAGCGTACCGGCGCTTTCACCCGGACGCGGCGCAATGCCTATCGGCCGGTCCTGGAAGCGGACGGCGTTGTCCGCGACGGTGACGGGCAGGCTGGCGCTGTCGCCGATGAAGGAGAAGACGAAGGGCGAGTTCGGCCGGTCATAGACGTCGTCGGACGAGCCCACCTGTTCGATCTTGCCCTGGCTCATCACCACCACACGGTCGGCAAGCTCGAGCGCCTCTTCCTGGTCATGCGTGACGAAGACGGTGGTGTGCCCCGTGCGGTCGTGGAATTCGCGCAGCCAGCGACGCAGTTCCTTGCGGACCTTCGCGTCGAGCGCGCCGAAGGGTTCGTCGAGCAAGAGCACCTTCGGCTCGATGGCCATGGCGCGGGCGAGCGCCACGCGCTGGCGCTGGCCGCCCGAAAGCTGGTTCGGATAGCGCTTCTCGAGGCCCGAAAGCTGCACCATTTCCAGCAGTTCGCCGACCCGGCGGCGGATTTCCGCCTTCTCCGGCCGCTCGCCGCGCGGACGCACCGTCAGGCCGAAGGCGATGTTGTCGGCGACCGTCATGTGCCGGAAGAGCGCGTAATGCTGGAAGACGAAGCCGACATGACGTTCCTGCACCGTCTTGTGCGACGCATCCTCGGCGCCGAAATAGATGCTGCCGAGCGTCGGCGTTTCGAGGCCGGCGATGAGACGCAGCAGCGTCGTCTTGCCGGAGCCTGACGGGCCGAGCAGGGCGATCAGTTCGCCGGAGCGGATTTCGAGCGAGACATCGTTGAGCGCCGGGTATCGATCGAATTCCTTGCGGATGTTCTGAACACTGACGTCCATGGAGGGCGTGCCTTTCAATGCTTGCGGCCGGCAGCGATTTCCGCGCCGTAGTGAAGTTCGAGGACCGTCTTGACGACGAGCGTGACGAGAGCGAGGGCCGCGAGCAGCGAGGCCACCGCGAAGGCGCCGACGAAATTGTACTCGTTGTAGAGGATCTCGACATGCAGCGGCATGGTGTTGGTGAGGCCGCGAATATGGCCCGAGACCACCGACACCGCGCCGAACTCGCCCATGGCGCGCGCGTTGCAGAGCAGCACGCCGTAGAGCAGGCCCCATTTGATGTTGGGCAGCGTTACATACCAGAAGGTCTGCCAGCCCGACGCGCCGAGCGACAGCGCCGCCTCCTCGTCGCCCGTGCCCTGTTCCTGCATCAGCGGGATCAGTTCGCGCGCGACGAAGGGAAAGGTAACGAAGACCGTGGCGAGCACGATGCCCGGCACGGCGAAGAGGATTTCAACGCCATGGCTCTTCAACCAGGGTCCGAGCGCGCTGCCGGCCCCGAAGAGCAGGACATAGACGAGGCCGGAAATGACCGGCGAGACCGAGAACGGCAGGTCGATCAGCGTCGTCAGGAAGGCCTTGCCCTTGAATTCGAACTTGGCGATGGCCCAGGCCGCCGCCACGCCGAAGACAAGATTGAGCGGCACCGCGATAACCGCGACGAGCAGCGTCAGGCGGATGGCGGCGAGCGTGTCGGGATCGCCGAAGGCGATGAAGAACTCGCCGGCGCCCTTGCGGAAGGCCTCGATGAAGACGGCCGCAAGCGGCAGGAGCAGGAACAGCGCGAGGAAGACGAAGGCGACCGCCATCAGCACAAAGCGCGCCAGCGGTGTTTCCGTCGTCGGCGAGGGGAGACGGCCTTTATGCGCCATGACCGTACCTCCTGCGGCTCCAGGCCTGGATAAGATTGATAACGAGCAGCATGGCGAAGGAAAGCCCCAGCATGATCGTTGCGATGGCCGTCGCCGCGCCGTAGTTGAACTCCTCCAGGCGGATGACGATGAGCAGAGGCGCGATTTCCGAGACGTAGGGAATGTTGCCGGCGATGAAGATGACCGAGCCGTATTCGCCGACGCCGCGGGCGAAGGCGAGCGCAAAGCCCGTCAGGATCGCCGGGGCAAGACCCGGCAGCAGCACGCGGAAGACGGTCTGGAAACGGTTGGCCCCAAGCGTTGCGGCCGCCTCCTCCACCTCCCTGTCGATCTCCTCCATGACAGGCTGCACCGTGCGCACCACGAAGGGCAGTCCGATGAAGACGAGGGCGATGACGATGCCGGTGGGATTGAAGGCCGCCTTGATGCCGACAAGGCCGAGCACCTGGCCGACCCAGCCGTTCGGCGCATAGAGCGCGGCAAGCGCGATGCCCGCGACGGCGGTCGGCAGGGCGAAGGGCAGGTCGACGACCGCATCGACGATGCGGCGGCCGGGAAACTCGTAGCGCACGATGACCCAGGCGACGATGACGCCGAAGACGACATTCACCAGCGCGGCGATGAAGGCCGTGCCGAAGGACACTTTCAGCGCATTCAGCGTGCGCGGATCGGCGAAGATGGCGAAGAATTCCGCGCCCGACAGCGAGGCTGAACGCCAGACGAGGCCGGCGAGCGGAATGAGGATGATGAGCGTGAGGTAGGCGAGCGAAAAGCCGAGCGTCAGTCCGAAACCCGGAATGACGCTCGGCTGTCTCAGTCGCCACCGCACCGAAGCGGCAGCAGAGGTCGTCAAGGTGCTCAGTTCCCCGGCTTGTAGATCTGGTCGAAGACGCCGCCGTCACCGAAATGCTCGGGCTGTGCCTTTGCCCAGCCGCCGAAGATCGGGTCGTCGATCGTCACCAGCTTAATATCGGGAAGCTGTTGCAGCAACTCCGGCTTTACCACCTCGCGCTTGGAGGGACGGTAGAAGTGCTTGGCCGCGATGTTCTGGCCTTCTTCCGAATAGAGGTAGTTAAGATAGGCTTCCGCCTGCTTGCGCGTGCCCTTGGCATCGACATTGCCGTCGACGATCGTGACCGGCGGTTCGGCAAGGATCGAAATCGGCGGAGCCACGATATCGAAGGCGTCGGCACCGAATTCCGCACCGGCGAGATAGGCTTCGTTCTCCCAGGCGAGCAGAACGTCGCCGATCTGGCGCTGGGCGAAGGTGGTCAGCGAGCCGCGTGCGCCCGTATCCAGCACCGGCGCCCGCTTGTAGAGCTCGGCGATGTAGGCCTTGATCTTGCCCTGGTCGCCGCCGAATTCCTGGTTCGCCCAGGCCCAGGCCGCAAGATAGTTCCAGCGCGCACCGCCCGAGGTCTTCGGGTTCGGGGTGACGATCTGCACGTCGCCCTTCACGAGGTCGCCCCAGTTATGGATGCCCTTCGGATTGCCCTTGCGCACCAGGAACACGATGGTCGAGGTATAGGGCGAGGAATTGTTCGGCAGGCGCTGGCGCCAGTCCTTGGCAATCTTGCCGGTCTTGTCGACGATGGCGTTGATGTCGCTTTCCAGCGCCAGCGTCACCACATCGGCTTCCAGGCCGTCGATGACCGCGCGGGCCTGCTTGCCCGAACCGCCGTGCGACTGCTGCACGGTGACGTCCTCGCCGGTCTCCGCCTTCCAGTGCTTGGCGAAGGCCTCGTTGAAATCCTTGTAGAGCTCGCGCGTCGGATCGTAGGAGACGTTGAGCAGCGTCGTCTCCGCCATCGCCCCCGAAATCCCGCTGAACACCAGCCCCAAACCGAGGGCCAAAGCCCCGATGCGTTTTCCTATTGTCGACATCTCCAACCTCCTGGTCACTGCCTCGGTTAAAACCCTAGAGAATTAGTAGACTTAGTCAACAATGGCCAGAAAGTTCGCAAAACCGGTTCCAAACGAGGGATATCGGCGCAATGCGCGCACTGCCCCTCCCGGCAAAAAGCGCACAGTTCATCTCGAAAAGGGACGCGGAAACGCAAAATGCATCCGCGAAAAATCACCTCTTTTCGCCGGCCCGATGAACTTTTTTCAGCCACGCGAGAGCCGCGCCGAACCGGACAGCGGTGCAGAAAGCACGCTGCGATAGGCCTGACGCACCGTCTCGGCGAAGGTGAAGGGGCCGGGCCGGAGGCCCGAGGCGACCGCCCCGACGACGGAAAGGCCATCGACGATCCGGCCATGGCCGAGCAGGCGGCCGCAATCGTCGACGGAAAGCGTGGCGACATCGCAGCCGAGCAGACCGGCAAGCGCACGCGCGGCGGGGGCTTCCCGGCAGTCGATGGTATTTCCATCCGCCATCTTCGGATCGCGGGGCGGCATGAAGCGGGTGCGGCCGGTCTCGAATTCCGCGGCGAGGCGGCGGTGGACGTCGCCGGCGATGCGGATGGAGAAATGGCGGTGCAGGCGCAGGAGATGGCGGCGATACTGGTTGCGCTCGGCCTGGGGCAGATTGCGCCAGACCACGGAAAGCCTTGCGGAGGCGGCATCGACGACGGTTTGCCACTGGCCACCGTCCCGCGCCTCCGCGCTGCTACATTCCTGCCGGACGTAGTGGAAGGCGTCGCGCAGCGACCGGCTCGTCGGCGGTTCGCCGAAGACCATCCCGCCGAAGCCGCGCCCATGCGGTTGCGGCAGTCGGCCAGCCGCCGCCGCAACGTGAATGGCGCCCGCAAAGCCGCGCGCCCTGAGATCGAGCAGGATGGCGGCAAGGCGCGGCCCGTTGCCGACAAGGGTCAGCGGCGGCGGGTTTTCCTGCCGGGACAGCCGGTCCGCCACCGCCGCCGCCTCCTGCCAGGATGCGGCCTCGCGTTGCACGAAGCCGAAGCCGGTGGCGACGAAGACATGGTCGAAATGCGCGCTTTCCCCTGCGCGGAAGGCAAGGCGCACCCCGCCGGCATCGAGGCCTATATGACGGACGGTGGCGCTGACGGTGCGGATGCACACGTCGCGGCGAAGGGCGAGCGCCTCGCCGAAACGGGCCATGCCATAATCGCGAAACAAGGCGCGCGGCGCATGCAGATCCTGCGGGCCGCGCAGGGCCGTCACGGTCCCGCCCGAGAGGAAATTGTCCTTCAGCCAGCGGGTGAAATCGTCGGGCCTGTCGGGCAGGAGGGAAAGGTCGCGGGCGGGTTCGCTTGTCAGCGCCCGGCCGGCAGGACCGTCGCCGAAGGCGCCGGGTGCGTCCTCGGCATCGATCATCCAGGCCTCGAAGGGCCGATGGAACCGCCGCATCAGGGCAATCACGGTGGCAAGGCCGGAAGGACCCGCACCGACGACCGCAATCCTGACAGGCGGGAGCGTGCATCCCGGCGCGGTTGCCGGTCCTCTTGCCGCTTCCCCTTTTGCAGCTTCCCCTTTTGCAGCTTCCAGGTCCATGGCCCATCCTTTCCTGCAAGATGGAGGAAGACACCGGCGGGAGAATAGCGCACCGCCGGATAATTTCTATCTTTTTACTAGAATAATCGACGGACGCGCATCCCCCTGCCCCGACGCTTCCGAAAGCACGTCCGCAAGCGTCGTCCCGTCGAGGATTTTCGCCGACGCGGCGGCAACGCGCGCGAAAACCCGGCTCAATGCATGGGAAGCGGCATTCTCGCCGGCACGGCTGGCGGCTGGCAGCGGTGTCCCGTCCGTCGCGCGCAGCACGTCGCCCAATGAAACCGCCTGCGGGCGCCGCAGCAGCAGATAACCGCCCTTTTGCCCGCGACGGCTGTCCACGATGCCGGCGCGCTTCAGGTCGAGCAGGATCTGTTCGAGGAACTTCTTGGGGATGGCCTCCCCTTCGGCGATGGCCCCGATCCGCAGGGTCTGCCCCGGGCCGGCACGGGCAAGCACCAGAAGGGCCTGCAAGGCATATCTGGATTTCTGCGACAGAATGCCGGCAGACGGCGCGCTTCTCATCCGCAGGCAACCGCGGCGCTGATGGCCCTGGCGACGGAAAGCGCCTGCTGACGGATGTCGGGAACGGCGGTGATCTCGAAATGCCGTCCCGCCGTCAGCGGTCCCAATGCATAGAGCCGGGGCCGATCTGCGCCCGAGGGAACGGCCGATCCCTCGTCCACCAGAATGCCGAGGCCCCGCGGGTCGGCACACAGAACGCCTTGCGCGGCAAGGCTCGACAGCAGCGGCGAGGCCTCCACCGTACATCGGTCGAACCCCGTGCAGTTGACGACCATGGCCGCCGCGACGCTTGTCTTCTCCCGGCCGACGATATCGGCGGCCAGCCCGGCGCCCTCAAGCCTGAGAGCACCGAGACGCCCGCGATGGACGATCAGGCGGCCGCCGTCGCGGAGCGCGGCGATCCGTTTCGCAACCGCGGGCGCCATGCGGTGGCGATGGACATTCCAATAAGCGCTGGCATGGCGGAGGAACCGCGCGCGCCGCTCCGGGCTCCAGGCCTTCCAGAGCACCTGCGTGACGGGCCGGAGCCCGTCCATCACGGCGCGCCAGTCCGGCACGTCCCCGGCGGCGCGGCGCAGCGCGAAAAGCATCTGGCTGACCTCGCCGCCATCCGGCGCCAGCATGGCCGGCACCGGGTCGGCGCGGCGGTCGAGATGCGCCTGCGGCAGGAGGCCGTGGCGCGACACGGCGTGAATCCTTCCCTTGAAGCCCCGCTCCGCCAGAACGAGACACTGGTCGACCATGGTCAGACCGGTGCCGACGAGGAGCACGTCGCCTTCCATCGGCAAACGCTCCCACCAGGCATCCGCCCAGGGGTCATCGACAACGAAGGGGCGGACCGCGTCAGGCACCGTTTCGAGTGGAAGCCGCCGTGTTCCAGCGCCGGTGCACAAGGCCGCGACAGGCGACGACAGGCGCTCGCCATTCGACAGGTGGAAGAGCAAGCCGCCGTCCTGCGCGGCCTCTGCACCGAGGGCGACCGTGTCGACGACGGTCAGCGCCGGGCGGTTGCCCGTTCGCCGGCGCGCAGCCTGAAGGCAATCGGCGATGTAATCGCCATAGACCCGGCGGGGAACGAAGTCATCGGGCCCGGCGCGAAAGTCGTTCTCCTTCAGCCATGCCACGAAATGGTCGGGGCGGTCGGCGAAAAGCCCCATGCGGCCGGCGGGAACGTTGAGGAGCAGCGCCTCGTTTCGGGTCGAATAGGCAATGCCTCTTCCAAGCCCGGCCTCAGGCCCCACAAGGCTCACCTGCGCCGATGCAGGCATGAGGTCGAGGAGGTTAAGCGAAAGCGCGACGGCCGAGAAGCCGGAGCCGATGACGGCCACATCCGCATGCATCGTCATGCCAGTCCCTCCCTGAGAGGATGCGATGGAGCAGCCTAGCCCTAGTTATCCATAAAATCTATAGACTATTTTTAGCCACTCCGCCGCCTCAACGCCGCCAGGCCGACGGCAGTTCCCGCATCCTTCTTTTCACAGGCCGCGCCTTTCTCTAGAATGGCCGACGAGCGCCGGGAATGAACCGGGCTGCACCCACCCGTGCCGCGGCGGGATTTGCCAAGCAATCTATACAATCTCTATAGAATGTGATCTCTCTGGCCCGACAATGCCTATGCGCCCTGGAACCGCATTCCACAAGGAGCAGACGACATGGGTTCTCTTTCTACCGCGCAGAGCCGCGCGACACGAACGGCCGCCCTCATCGCGACCGAGGATGAAGCCGTCACGGTGGCCGGTTCGCTTGCCGGCGTCTTTGCCCTTCCCGCAGCCATGGCGGCAGACGCCATCGAAACACGATTGGACCTTCTCTCCCGCTCCGGCCTTTTCGGCATTTCCGTTCCCACGGAACAGGGCGGGATCGACGTCTCCAACACCGTTCTTGCCGAAGTCTGTGCCATCGCGTCCGGGCAGTCCGAAACGCTCGGGCGCATTCTTGCCGGCCATTTCGTCGGCGTGGAGCATGTCCGCAGCCAGGGCAGCGACAGCCAGCGCAGCACCGTCTTTTCCGCGATCCTTGCCGGCGCCCGACTGGCGCGCGCCTTCGCCGGCGAGACAAACATTCTGGCCTTCCTGCCGAGCGGCCTTGGCTGGCGTCTGTCGGGCACGGCGCTGTCGACGCCCCATGCCCGGCATGCCGACTGGCTGCTCGTGCCCGTTCGGCAGGACATGAAAACGGCCGGCCTGCTGCTGTCCGCCCATGGCGAAGCGTTGCGTTACCCCGGCGAAAACCAGGTGCTGTTCGAGGATGTGCTTGTCGATGGCGATGCCCTGCTGCACCCCATCGGCGAAGCGGGTGCGCATGCCGTGCCGCGCGCGCTGGACCTGTTGCTGCAAGCCGCCTGCCGGCTCGGCGCCGCGCGCCACGCGCTTCACGCCTTTTGGGACGATCCGGCCTGCCATCCCGGTACCGCCGGAGGCCTCTCTGCCCGGCTGGCGGCAGCAGGCGCGATGCTTGCCGAAGCCGGCCGCGCCATCGACGGCGCGCAGATCGGTCTTGCGGACCAGCACCGGACGAACGCCTTCCTCGCGGCCGTCGATGCTCTTGCTGCTGCGGAGGACGCAGAAGTCTCGATCCGGCAGGCCGCCGGCAACGAAAGCCGGTCGGCGCCCCACCTTGCCGGCATTCTCGAGGAAAGCGGCACCTTGCGCCTTGCCGAGCATCGGCGGCAGCCGCACGAGGAAACCTGAAGGCAAAAAAATGGGCCGGCGAAAACCGCGGCCCATAAGGTGTGAAGGTCTAAAACCTCCAGAGGGGAACAGCTGGTGCGGCGGCACTGGGAGGAAAAAACCGCCATGTGCATCAGCTGTGTGCACTATGGTCGTTTTTTGATCAGATGGAAAACATTTATTGTGCAGTGCAGCTATGCAAATGATGCATTGCTTTCAAAGCGAGCAATATCAACAGCTTGGAACGACGCGAAGGTGGATTGCTCAGAACTGTTGTGCGGCGCGCACGCTGGCCTCAGGCTCTTGAAGGCAAGGACGCGTTTTTCCATGCCTTGCGGTCCTGTCACCGCCCGCCGGTTCGTCGATCCTTGAGCATTATCCGACGCCGAAGCGGGATCGCTTCGGCGTCGGATAATGCGGTAGAGCAAAAAGCGAGAGCATTTCCGGTGAACCGGATTTCACCGGAAATGCTCTTGAGATCGCGCTGAGCGCAGCCACCGCGGCCGCGATATCGGCGAAGGCACCGAAGCCGCGCTTCTGGACGGGCGACGGTCTACCGGCTGGCCGCGAAATCCGCCATGCGGCGGATCAGGAAAGCGCCGACCGTCGCGCCGGCATCCTGCAGGCCTATGGTCTTTTCCTGGAAGGCGGCCGCCTTGCCGTGCTGCGCGAGCATGGACTTGGTGGCCTCCAGCGCCGCTTCCGCCGCATCCGCCGTGACGTTCAGTGCATCGGAAAGCGATGCGCCGGCGGAAGCCTCGGCTTCCAGTGTCAGCGCGATGGGATCGAGCACGTCGAGCAGGGTCTTGTCGCCGACCTTCGCCTTGCCGCGCTCGGCGACGCCGTCGCGATAGGCGCGCCAGAAAGCGGCCATGGCGGTGGTGTCGAGCGCGTCCTTGTCTTCGACGGCCTTGCTGGCGCGCAGGAACCCGGTCGCCGTCAACGTGCCCATGGTGGAGGGCGCCGTGCGGGCCATGGTCGCGCCGGCGGTGCGCAGCAGCTTGGCAATGCCCGCCGCCGCGCCTTCGGCCTCCAGCGCCTCTGCGGCAGCGGCGAAGGACTTGCTCATGGTGATGCCGAGGTCGCTGTCACCCACCTTGCCGTCGAGCGCGATGAGAAATTCGCGCTGCTCGGCGAAAAGGTCCTTCCAGCTCTTGAAGAGGTCAATGAGGTCGGCGGCGGTCAGTGTCTGCATGGTCATGGCCTCACCCTGCAATGTGCTGGAAGAAGGGCGTGTTGGCCGGGGCGGCGATCAGGCGGTCCAGTTCCTCGTCGAGATGAAGGATCGAGATGGAGGCGCCGGCCATTTCCATCGATGTCGCGAATTCGCCGACCCAGACATGCCTGGCGGTGACGCCGCGCGCTTCCAGAAGCTGCGAGACGCGGCGGAAGAGGATATAGAGTTCTTCCAGCGGCGTGCCGCCGAGGCCGTTCACCAGCACGGCGACGGTGTCGCCCTGCTTGTAGTCGGTCTCGGCGAAGATGCGCTCCATCATTTCGTCGACGACGGCGTCGGCCGGCGCGAGCTTCTTGCGGCTGATGCCGGGCTCGCCGTGGATGCCCATGCCGATTTCCATCTCGTCCGCGCCGATGGAGAAGGTGGCGTGGCCGATTTCCGGTACGACGCAGCTCGACAGCGCGACGCCCATGGTGCGTGTGCGAAGGCGCGCCTTGTCGGCGAGGCGCGTGACCTCATCGAGCGACAGACCTGCGGCAGCAGCAGCGCCAGCCGCCTTGTAGAGGAAGAAGATGCCGGCGACGCCGCGGCGCTTGTGTTCCTCGCCGACGATGGAGGAGGCGACGTCGTCATTGCCGACGACCTGCTTGACGGCGATGCCGTCGAGATCGGCAAGTTCCGCCGCCATGTCGAAATTGATGATGTCGCCGGTATAGTTGCCGTAGATGTAGAGAACGCCCGCGCCCTGGTCGATGTGCTTGGTCACCTGGTACATCTGCTCGGCGCTGGGCGACTGGAAGACTCCGCCGACCGCCGCACCGTCCAGCATGCCGTCGCCGACGAAGCCGAGGAAGGTCGGCAGATGTCCGGAACCGCCGCCGGTGGCAATACCGACCTTGCCCGGCCTGGTCTTCGCAGTGACTAGGCAGCGCAGGTCATCGGCGGCATAGGTGACGGCCGGATGGGCCTTGTAGATGCCTTCCAGCATCTCGTCGACGAAGTTGACGGGGTCGTTCAGGAACTTCTTCATTTTGGTTTCCTCCGAAAGTGGGGGTTATTTCTTGCGCTGGCGCGTGACGAAGAAGGCGGCGGCGAGCAGGATGAAGCTGCCGACGACGAGCCGCTGCCAGGTGCTGGGAATGCCGACCATGACGAGCACGCTGTTGAGCACGACGATCAGCAGCACGCCGAGGATGGTGCCGAGCACCGTGCCCGTGCCGCCGGTGATGCGCGCGCCGCCGAGCACGACGGCGGCGATGACGTTGATCTCGGTGCCGACGAGGTCGAAGGGATTGGCCTGCCGGTTGGCGCAGACATGGATGATGCCGGCAAGGCCTGCCAGCGCGCCCGCATAGCCGAACAGGAAGACATGCACGGTGCGCAGGCTGTAGCCGAGGCGACTGGCGATATCCGCATTGCCGCCGACGGCGAAGATGGCGCGCCCCATCAGGGTCCGGTTGAGGATCCACCAGGTCACGAAGGCCGCGACCGGCAGGACGAGGAAATAGAACGGCAGCGTGATCAGCGCGCCGTTGGCGGCCTCGAACTGCACGAGCGGCATGCGGCCGAAGGCCCCCATCTGCGGCGGCAGCGACATGATCCACACCGTGCCGATGAAGGAGAGCAGGAAGCCGCGGAAAAGATACTGCGTGCCGATGGTGACGATCAGCGACGGCACCTTCAGGTGATGGACGAGCAGGCCGTTGATGATGCCGAGCGCCGCACCGCCGAACGTCGCCATCAGGATGACGACGACGATGGGCAGGTTCGGCAGGTAGCTCTGCACCAGCACCGTCATCGAATACATGGTGAAGGCCGCGATCGCCGTGAAGGACACGTCGATGCCGCCGGCCGCCAGGATGATGAAGACGCCGAGGGCGAAGAGCCCCATGACCACGCTGGCCCGGCCGATGTCGATCAATGTCGAGGGCTGCAGGAAGGCGGGATTGACGATGGCCACGGCGACGCAGATCGCCACCAGCAGCAGGAAGGTGATGGTCTCCGGGCGGCGGCGAACGAGCGCACCGAAGCTGAAGGAACGCGACGGGCCGGCGGCGCCGTGCAGTTCATCGGTTCGTGAAGCGCTCATTGCACAGTCTCCGTCGTGGTCGCCAGCATCGCCTTGTAGAGCTGGTCTTCGGTTGCCGTTTCCGCATCCATTTCCGCGACCACCCGGCCGCTGTTCATGACGAGGATGCGGTCGGCGTTCTGCAGCAGTTCCGGCAGGTCGTCGCTGACGATGACGAGGCCCATGCCCGCTTCGGCCAGCGCCTGGATGACGCGGTAGATCGTGTCCTTGGAGCCGACGTCGACGCCGACGGTCGGCCCGTGCAGCACGAGAAGCTTCGGCGCGATGCTCAGCCAGCGGCCGATCAGCACGCGCTGCTGGTTGCCGCCCGAAAGCGCGCCGACCGGCAGATCGAGATTCTTCGTGTTGAGGCGCATCTCCTCCGAAAGACGGGCGGCGATCTTGCGCCCCTCCTCCCGGTCGACGACGCCGAGCGAATTGGCGAGCCGCGAGACGATGAGCGCGATCTCGTTCTCGAAGATCGACTTGTCGAGGAAGAGGCCTTCGGCCAGCCGGTCCTCCGGCACGTAGCCAATGCCGCGCTCGATGGCCTCGGCGGGAGACCGCACGGCGACGGCCTTGCCGTCGAGCGTGAGCGTGCCGCCCGAGGCGGGCGAAACGCCCGTCAGGGCCATGGCGAGTTCGTTTCGGCCGGAATCGGCAAGGCCGGTGATGCCGAGAATTTCCCCTTTCCGGAGAGAAAAGCTCATGTCCCGCACGCCATCGGCGACGAGGCGGTCCACCTTGAGGAGCTCGGCGGCGGCCGGCTTGGCCGTGCGGTAGCGCTGCGCGTCGATGGAGCGGCCGGTCATCAGCTCGGCCAGCTCCTTCTTGCTGTAATTCGCGATGGGCCCCTGCGCCACGCATTGGCCGTCGCGGAAGACGACGGCATGGCCGCCGATGCGGTAGCATTCGTCCAGCTTGTGCGTGACGAAGAGCACGGCGACGTTTTCCGAACGCAGGCGCTCGACGACGCGGATGAGATTGTCCACCTCGCGGCGTGTCAGCGAGGTCGTCGGCTCGTCCATGATGACGAGCTTGGCGCGGGTGGCGATGGCGCGCGCGATGGCGACGAGCTGGCGCGAGGCGAGCGGAAGGTCGGAAACGATGGTGTTGAGGAAGGTGCGGTCGGTCGGCAGACCCGCGGCGGCCAGCGCCCGTTCCGCCGTTTCCCGCAGCCGCTTGCGATCGAAGAGGCGCGCAAGCCGGCCGTTGGCTTTGACGAGCTGCTCGTTCAGCGCGACGTTTTCGGCGACCGTGAGATTGGGCAGCAGCGACAGGTCCTGATAGACGGTTTCGATCCCGGCGGCGAGCGACTGGATCGGCGTCAGCGAGGCGAAGGTCTCGCCATCGAGCACGATCTCGCCGGAGGTCGGCGCATGCGCGCCCGACATGATCTTGATGACGGTGCTCTTGCCGCAGCCGTTTTCTCCCAGGAGATGATAGGCCTCACCCGGCTGGAGCGTCAGGTCGATGCCGCGCAGGGCGTGGACGCCGCCGAACCATTTCTGGATGTTCCTGAGTTCAAGGAGCGCTGCCGATTGCTGCGCGGTATGTGCTTGTGCCGCCACGGAAATTGTCCTCATGCTGACCGGCGCGTTTCCACGCCGGACGGTTCCGGCCGGAAGGAAATCCTCCCGGCCGGCTGACGGTTTGCCGGATTAGAACAGGTGTTCCTTGTAGGTCGCCTTGTCGGCCAGCACCATGCCGTTGCCGAGGATCAGCAGGCCCTTGCCGGGACCCTGCTTGACGGAGACCTTGTTGTAGCCCTCGACGCCGAGATCCATGCCGTCGGTGACCTCCTTCTTCTCCAGCAGCAGCTTGGCGACGGCGTTCATCGCCATGCCGGCCTTCTGCGGGTCCCAGAAGCCGATCGCCGTGATGGCGCCGGATTCGAGGAGGTCCGCCGACGGATTCGGCAGGCCGGTGCCGACGAGGCAGATCTTGCCGCTCAGGCCCGCCTCGTCGATGGCGCGGCCGACGCCGAGAACGTCGTTGCCGGCGGACGTCTGGAAGCCCTTGATGTCGGGGTGCTTGCGCAGGATTTCCTTGGCCTTCTCATAGGTGCCGTTGGCGTCGTCGAAGGATTCGTTGTTCGGATCGACGAGTTCCATGCCGGCATATTTCTTGGCGTTCTCCTCGCCCGCGCCGACCCACTGCATGTGCGTGCGGCTGCCGAGCGAACCGACGAAGGTCGTCCACTTGCCTTCCTTGCCCATGCATTCGGCCAGACGCTCGTTCAGCGCCGCGCCGTAATCGGCATTGTCGAAGGCTTCGACGTCGGCATTGGTGTTCATCTGGTTGTCCGCCTCGTGGGTGACGACCACGATGCCGCGCTCCATGGCGCGCTGGAAGGTGCCTTCGAGCACGGCCGGGTCCATCGGCACGACGGCAAGCGCATTGACGCCCTTGGCGACGAGGTCGTTGACGATCTGGAGCTGCTGGGCCGAGTCGGCCGTCGCCGGGCCGCTCTGGCTGGCGACGACGTCGGGATTGGCTTCCTGGTAGGCGACCACGCCGGTGTTCATGCGGTCGAACCACGGAATGCCGCTGATCTTGACCACGGTGGCGATGACAGGCTTTTCCTGGGCGGCGAGCACGCCGATGGAGCCTGCGAGCGCGACGGCTGCAACCGTGGTTCCAGCCAGTACCTTCTTCGAAAACGACTTCATGTTTTCCTCCACGAATTTTCCCTCCTGTTTCACTTCGGCGTTTGAGGGACAGGCACCGAAGGGGTTTGCGAGCGGCGACCCGGCGACAGGAAGCCAGCGATGTCGTAGCGGCCGACGGCCAGGAACGTGAGCAGCAGCAGGCCCCAGGCGAAATCGCGCACGAAATTGGAAAGGCCGCCGAAATTGAGCAGGCTCGACATGAGCTGCAGGGCGATGGCGGAAAGCACGACGCAGACGACGCGCCCGTAGCCGCCCTCCGGCTTCACGCCGGCCATCACGGCGATGAGGATGGCGATCAGCAGGTAGGAGCTGCCGTAGTCGAACTTCACGTTGACATTGCGCGCGGCGATGATGACGCCGACGAGACCCGACAGCGTGCCCGAGATCGCATAGGTGGCGACGATCACGCCATTCTTCGGGAAGCCTGCATAGACGGCCGCCTTGGGATTGGTGCCCATCAGCATCAGCCACAGGCCATAGGGCGTGAACTTCAGCAGCGCGGCGATGAGGCCCGCGACCAGCACGAAGACGAGGAAGCCGATCGGCACGGCGGCGATCATGTCGTTGCCGATGCTGGACAGCAGCGCCGGGCTGCCGACCGTCACGGCCTTGCCGCCCGAGACCACGACCGCGAGCCCCATGAAGGCCATCTGCGTGCCGAGCGTGCAGAGGATCGGCGTGATGTTCAGCCGCGAGATGAGGAGGCCGTTGATGACGCCGCCGGCAAGACCGATGAGGAGCGCGCCCGCGATGAAGGCGAGACTGAAGGCCGTCCCGCTGTCGGCGGCCGACAGGAAGGACGAGACGATGACGGCGGAGAGCACGCCCGAGAGATTGGCGAGCGCGATGCCCGAGAGGTCGATGCCGCCGTTGCCCGCGCACATGGCCAGCATGACCCCGATGGCCAGAAGACCGATTTCCGGCACCTGGCTCGCCATGGACTGGAGATTGAAAACGGAAAGGAACGTGCCGGAGATGAGAGCGCCCGCGACAAGCAAAAGGCCGTTTATGACAAGCAGCATCGCCAGCTGTCCGCCGGTTTTCTGCATGATCTCCTCCCACTTGTTTACTAAACAAATTTCAGCTTCACTAAAACGCTAGCAAAGGAAATTTGCGCTGACAAGCCCCGTTTTGCGCGCCATATCGGTTGCGAAAGGCGTCAAATTGCCCTAGGTCTCACGAAGATTGCCTAAATCGTTTAGTAAACTTGTTCGCAGTTGCAGCATAAAAAGGCCCCTGACCGCCGCATGAAGAAACCGGGAAAACTGACCATCAGGGACATCGCCGAGGCGGCGGGCGTATCGCCCGCCACGGTCTCGCTCGTGCTGAACGGCAAGGGGGAGATTTCCGGCGTGACGCGGGCGCGGGTGCTGGAGGCGGTGGCAAGCCTCAACTACGTGCCGCGGGCGACGCGCAGCACGGAGCCCGGCGAGACGCTGCGCTTCCTGAAGATCGCCAAGCACGGCCATACCGTGAACCGCGACCACAGCGTCTTCATCTCCGACTACATCGACGGCATGTCGGCCGAAGCGACGCGGCGCAACTATACGCTGGAAGTGGTGAGCTTCGAGGGCCAGCCGATCAGCACGGTGGCCGAGTCGCTCGCCGGCGCGCCGATCTCGGGCGTCATCGCGCTCGGCACCGAACTGACTGAGGCCGATATCCGCCTCATCCAGGGCCTCGGCCTGCCCACGGTCTTCATCGACACGTTCTACGACGTGCTCGACGCCAATTTCGTCGACATGAACAACGAGGACGCCGTCTACAAGGTGCTCTCGCGCTTCCGCATGCAGGGCTTCCAGCGCATCGGCTTCGTCGCCTCCCATGTCGACACGACCAATTTCCGCCTGCGCCGCGAAGCCTTCTTCAAGAACATGGCGCGGCTCGGCCTGCCCGTGAACGAGGCCGATATCCTGTCGGTGGAATCGACTTATGACGGCGCCTATCTCGACACGCGCGCGCTGCTTTCGACCGGGCTCGACCTTGCCGAATGCTACTTCTGCACCAACGACATCATCGCCTACGGCTTCATCCGGGCGCTGCGCGAGCATGGCGTGTCCATTCCCGAGGACGTCTCGATCATCGGCTTCGACAACCTGCCGCAGAGCGCGACCATGGAACCGGGCCTGACGACCATCGACGTGTCGAAACGCAAGATCGGATATCTCGCCGTCACCGTGCTCGACGACCTCATCGCCGCCGCCGAACCGCAACCGCCGGTCAAGATCCTCGTCGGCGCGGACCTCGTGCTGCGCGCCAGCCACGAGCACGGCACATCGAAGACCACGCGCGAGCGCCCGTCCCGCACGATGCGGCAACCCGCGCAATAGCTTCAGGGAGAAAGACCATGGAATACAGAACGCTCGGCCGCACGGGCCTGAAAGTTTCGGCCATCGCCATGGGCACCTTCTCCTTCGGCGGCCTCGGCGCCTTTTCGCGCGTCGCGAACCAGGGCGTCGCCGAGGCCCGCCGCCTGATCGACGGATGCATCGACGGCGGCGTCAACCTCTTCGACACGGCCAACATGTATTCGCTCGGCCGCTCGGAGGAGATCCTTGGCGAAGCGCTCGGGGCAAAGCGCGAGAAGGTGCTGATCTCCTCGAAGGCCCGCATGCGTATCGGCGACGGGCCGAACGACGAGGGCGTCTCGCGCCATCACCTCATCCGCGAATGCGAGGCGAGCCTCAAGCGGCTGAAGACCGACCATATCGACATCTACTTCATGCACGAATGGGATGGCGTGACGCCGGTGGAGGAAATGCTCGGCGCGCTCGATACACTGCGCCAGCAGGGCAAGATCCGCTATATCGGCTGCTCGAACTATTCCGGCTGGCACATCATGAAGGCGCTCGGCGTCGCCGAGGCGAAGAACCTGCCGCGTTTCGTGACCCAGCAGATCCATTACACGCTCGAGGCGCGCGAAGCCGAATATGAGCTGCTGCCGATCTCCGTCGACCAGGGGCTTGGCGTCATGGTCTGGAGCCCGCTCGCAGCGGGCCTCCTGTCGGGCGCGTTCGGGCGCGACAGGGCGCCGGCGGAGTCTCGCCAGGCCGCCGGCTGGAGCGAACCGCCGATCCGCGACCAGGAGCGGCTGTGGACCATTGTCGATACGCTTGAGGCCATTGCCCGGGAACGCGGCGTCACGGTGGCGCAGGTCTCGCTGGCCTGGACGCTGTCGCGCCCCGCAATATCGAGCCTCGTGGTCGGCGGTCTCAGCGAAGAGCAGTTTCGCGACAACATCGCGGCGGTCGACCTCAAGCTCACCGGGGACGAACTGGACAGGCTGAACACGGTCAGCCGCCCGCCCTACATCTATCCCTATTGGCACCAGCACAATTTCGCCGGCGACCGTTTCAGCCCCGGCGACCGGGCGCTGCATGACAGCTACGCCGATCTCGGCGCCATATAAAAGCTTGCCGCGCCGAAGCGCGGCAAGCGTTCGGGAAATCACATCACACGGCCTGAGAAACCGTGGTGGCCTGCCCGATAAGCCCGATGATCCGCTCGACCGCGCAGGGAATGGGTCCCAGCACGGGCGTATCGAAGATCAGCCGCAGTTGCTCGGCGGCTTCGCCGAGCGGACCGCCGCCGATGATGACCGCTTCGGCCCCATCCTGCTCGATGCATTGACGCACCGCACCGGCCAGCGCCTCGATGAGAAGCGCCGGATCGGCGGCGAGCGCCACCGGATCGCCTTGCGTACAGCGGATGCCCGCATAGAGATGGGCAAGACCGAGATCGTGCGCCCGCTGGTCGATCGCCTCGACGAGGTCGGGCGTGGACGTCGCGACGGCGAACCGGCGGCCGCCCTGCGAGGCCTCGATCATCGAAGCCTCGCAGATGCCGACGACCGGGATTGCGACCTTGCGCCGGAGTTCGGCAAGGCCGGGATCGCCGAAGGCACTGACGATGATCCCCGCACACGTTCCGCGATGCGCCGCCCCGAGCTCGACCACCTGGGGCGCTGCGGCCACCAGCTGCTCAGGCGTGACGATCATGCCGGGGCTGCGGCTGGCGGTGACGGTTTCCACCGCCAGCCGGCCAGCTGCCGAGCGCACGGCGATGGCGTGCATCATGTCGCTCGTGGCCTGCGAACTGTTGGGATTGATCAACAGGATGTGCGGGGTCATGCCTGGTTCAAGCTCCTGCTTTTGCGGGTTGCAGCACCGGCTCCTCGGAGGTGCCGATGACGTCGGCCGGCTGCGTCAGGTCTTCCATCGACCGGCCATAGGTTTCCGGCCCGAGGCGGATGCAGACGGCGAAGATGGCGTACATGCTGGCCGCGAGGCCGAAGACGCCGGCCATGCCGTAGCTATCGAACAAGGCACCCGAGATGGTCGGAACGAACGAGCCGGCGGCCGAGCCCGTCGCCAGGATGAAGGCGACGCCGAAGGCGCGGATGCGGGTCGGGAAGAGTTCCGGCGCGTAGATCCAGATCGAGGTGTTGAGCAAGAGCACGAAGAACTGGAACAGTGCGCCGAAGAACAGCACCAGATAGATGGTGGTGCCGAACTGCATGATGGAAAGCGCCGCAAGGCATGCGCAGATCGCGCCGACCGTCAGCACCCGCTTGCGGGGGAAGTAGTAACCGAACATCGAGGCCGCGATGGCGCCGAGAACGCTGCCGCTCTGGATGATCATGCTGTAGAGAAGGCTGCCCTGCAGGGTGTGGCCCATGGACACGAAGATGACCGGCATCAGCGTGAGCACGGAGAGCTGGGCGCCGTAGCTCATCAGGATGGCGATCGACACCGGAACGATGCGGCCGAGGAACGGAGCGCGGAAGAGCTCCTTCCAGGCGCCCTTGGCGCGCGGTGCATCCTGCTCCTGATCCTTGGAGAGGTATTCGCGCACCACGAGATTGCGGGGTTTCAGCGAGCCGGATTCCAGCACCGACAGCACCTTGTTCGCCTCGTCGATCCGCCCTTGCGAAGCAAGGAAGCGCGGTGTCTCCGGCACGTAACGGCGATAGAAGACGACGAGAAGGGCGGGAAGCGCGAGGGAGGCAAAGAGCCAGCGCCAGCTATCCTCACCTGGGAACAGGGTGAAGATCATCAGGCCGTAGACGGGGGCAAGGAAGTTGCCGAAGCCGCCCGCGCCCACATTGACGAGACCCGCGGCCGTGCCGCGGAACTTCGGCGAGCAGAACTCCGACAGCATGGTGACGGCCGTCGAGATCTCGCCGCCGACGCCGAAGCCGACGATGGCGCGCGCGATGCACAGGAACATGAAATCCGGTGCAAGCGCGCAGGCTGCCGAACCCAGCGAGAACAGCAAGAGATTGATGGTGAGCATGACGCGGCGGCCATAGCGGTCGCCGAGAATGCCCGACAGCAGACGGCCGATGGCCGCGCTGCCGAAGGTGATCGTGTTCAGGAAGCCGATATCCGTACCGGTCAGGCCCCAGTGCTCCTTCAGGAGCGGGCCGGACACGCCGATCGTGTTCTGCTCGAAACTGTCGAACAGGCAACCGATCAGAACCAGCGCGATGATCTGCTTGTGTGCGCCCGTGACCCCGATGCGGGTCAGCGCGCCCTCCAGTTGGCGAATGACCGGCGATGATTTGCCGGACTGTACCATGCCTTCTGCTGCCATAGTCTCCTCCTCTTTGGCATCAGCGTGAAAATCAATTTTCATATACTACATCTAAGAAATATGTTTTTCAAGAAGCTTGTTGATCGGCCGAAAGCGCGGCGTTCTTGCGAAGTCCGGCAAGTCCGCTACAAGCTGGTTTCGTGATGGGAGAGGTAGCCGAGATGGGTTCCACGGATCGTTCGTTTCTGTTCCGCGTGCGCGATGCGCTCGACGGCCTGCATCCGGCCGAACGGCGGCTCGGCGATTTCGTCTGCGACTTCCCGGGGGAACTTGCCAGCTACTCCGCCTCCGAGCTTGCCAAACTCGCCCAGGTCTCCAACGCCACCGTCACCCGCTTCGTCCGCCGCCTTGGCTATGAAAACTACGAGGAGGCGCGCCGCCATGCGCGCGACGAGCGGCAGACCGGCTCACGCCTCTTTCTCACGACATCGGCGGATGCCGCCGCGGCCCAATCGGTGACGGCGCACATCGCCCAGGGCGTCGCCAATCTCGAAGGGACCTTTTCGACGATTACCGACGCGCAGGTGGACGAGGTGGCCGACGCCATCCTCAACGCGCGCAAGACCTGGGTGATCGGCTTTCGCAGCAGCCACCCCTTTGCCGACTACCTGCAATGGCAGATGACCCAGGTGGTGGAGAACATCGTCGCCATCCCCGGCGCGGGCCAGACGCTCGGCGAACATCTGGTGAGCGTGACGGACAGGGACGTGGCGATCGTCTTCGGCCTGCGCCGGCGCGTCGCGCAGATGGACGCCATTCTCGCCGCCATCGAGAAGAGCGGCGCCAGCCTGCTCTACCTTACGGACGAAGGCGTGACGCACCGGGCCTCTGCAACCTGGCATTTCCGCTGTCACACGCTCGCGCCGGGACCGCTTTTCAATCACGTTTCCGTGATGGCCGTGTGCCACCTGCTGGCGACGCGGGCGATCGAACGGGCCGGCGCGGCCGGCAGGACCCGCCTGCGCGGCATCGAGCGCTTCGGCGATACGCTGGAAGAACTCTAGAGACAAACGGCGCAACGCGCCGTTTGTCCAAAGTTTTTCAGGTGAAAAATAGAGAAATGCAATTCTGTCTCACCGTGATGAGGTGATGTGCGCCGGCGCTTTCATTCCGTAAATGTTCAGTCGCTACGACGAAACGAGCAGGCATGGCACGTGCGACGGACGGACATTATTGACGATATGAAAAAAACCATTGAACAACCAAGGGGCGCTATTGTTGGATATGGCAGGCCATGAACGGCCTTCCCCAGCTGGAGCATTGATGAAAGCCGTGCCGCCGATATCCCGTGTCGTTCTCATCAACGACTTTTCCATCGCACGCGGCGGTGCGACGACCCTTGTCCTGCTGCTGCTGCGGCTGCTGCGCGCCCGCAATATTCCCGTCACGATGATCGTCGGCGACGACAACGACAATTCCATCTTCGATGAACTGGGCGTCGATCTGGTGCGGCTCGGGCAGAAGGCGCTGCTCGGCGGCAATCCGCTGAGGACCGCGATCAACGGCATCGACAATCGCTCTGCCAGCGCCCTGCTTTCCGACTGGATCGCACGCAACGATACGCCCGGCACCGTCTATCACGTGCATGTCTGGTCGCAGATCCTCTCGCCCGCCATCTTTGTGCCGCTGCGCCGGGTGGCCGAGCGTACGGCCATCCATGCGCATGATTTCTTCCACGCCTGTCCCAATGGCGCCTATATGGACTATCGCCGCGAGGCGCGATGCACGCGCGTTCCGCTCGGCGGCAGTTGCCTTGCAACGAATTGCGATCGGCGCGCCTATGCGCACAAGCTCTGGCGGGTCGCCCGTCAGGTGCGGCTCCGGGCCGCGATGGGCCAGGATGTGCCCTGGGGCAGGATCGTCCTCATCCATGAAAAGATGATCGAAGGCTTCGTGCGCGCCGGCTATGACGCAGGGCTCCTGCAGGCCGTTCGCAACCCGGCCCTCCCCTTCATTGCCGAACGCATTCCCGCCGAACGCAACCGGAGCTTCTTCTTCATCGGCCGGCTGGAGCAGGAAAAGGGCGCGCAGGATGCGCTTGCCGCCGCGCGGCTTGCCGGCGTGCCGCTGGAAATCATCGGCGACGGACCGATGCGCGCCGAATTGCAGGCGCAGTATCCGGAAATGTCCTTCCACGGCTGGCGCGAACAGCGCGAGATCGGCGGCCTGATCCGCCATGCCCGCGGGCTGGTCATCCCCTCGCGCCTGCCCGAACCCTTCGGCCTCGTGGCGGCGGAAGCCGCAGCCAGCGGCGTGCCGATCATCCTCACCGAGATGGCCTTCCTGGCGGACGAGATCGTCGCACGCGGCATGGGCCTTGCCTGCAACACCCAGGACAGTGCGGCATTTGCCGCGGCCCTGCGCGCCATGGCCGACATGCCCGTCGAGGACATGCGCCGGATGAGCCAGAAGACCTTCGCCAATGGCATGAAGCTCGCCAATACCCAGTCGGACTGGGTGGACGGCCTGTTGCGCATCTATGGCAGCCTGCTCCACAACACGCCTGCCGCAGGGCAGGCGCAGGGAGCACAACGTCATTTCACGCTGGCCTGACCGTCCGTTCGCAAATCCTCAGTCGGCCGTGAGGTGCGGATAGGTCGGCGGGAACATGGTTTCCATGGAGGGATGTCCCCAGGTCCGCTCGGGATACTTCGCCAGAAGCCCCTCGAACTGCGCCTGCGCCTCTTTCCGCGCCGCCTTGATATCGATGCCGGCGACCTCGCCGTCGCGCATGGAAAGCCGCCCGTCGACGAAGACCGCACGCGTTACCCGGCCGCTGGCGCCGAAGATCAGCGACTGGACCGGATCGACCGTCGGAGCGAAACGCGGGTCGGAGAGGTCGAAGATCGCGATGTCGGCCTTGGAGCCTGCCTGCAGGCGGCCGATATCGGTACGGCCCAGCGCATCGGCGCCGCCGAGCGTCGCCGCGTCGAAGACTTCCGCCGTAGAAAGGCCCGTCTCGCCCGAAGCAATGCGACCCGTCATCAGCGCGACGGCCATGTTCAGCACCATGTCCGGCGGGGTCGTGTCCGTGCCCATGCCGATGCGGATGCCGAGATCGCGGCACCGGCGGAAGGAATCGAGATATTCGCCGCCGCGGGCAAAGACCAGCGGGCAATGAGCGATGGTGACGCCATGCCGGGCGTAGAGATCGAGGTCTTCCGGCTCGGCCAGCACCGCATGCGGCGCGATCAGCCGTTCATTGAGAAGGCCATGGCTGGCCATCCATTGCGGCGCCGTCGTGCCATGCAGGCGCGCGACGGTCTTGCGTTCCATCTGGCCCTGCGCCATGTGCAGACGCACCGGCAGCTTCATTTCGGCGGAGGCGGCCATGGTGCGCTGGAGCAGCGCCAGCGTCGAGGTTTCCACCCGGTCCGGCGCGAGCATGCCCTGGACCAGGCCTTCGTGCCGCCCGGCGATACGGTCGGCAAAGTCGATGGCATCCTCGAGCCCCTTGAGGCCGCGCGCTTCGTCGAAGACCGGCTGAAGCTCGCCCGGCGCTTCACAGACCATGCCGCCCGAACGGTAGGCCGGGCCGAGCCAGACGCGAAGGCCGAGATCGCCCGCGGCATCCGCCGCGCCCTCGAACTCGGCGACGGTCTCCGCCCATTCGCGATAGAACAGCGAGGCGATCGGCAGCGCCGAGGTGATGCCGTTCAGGAGCAATTGCGCGAAGGCGAAGCGCTTCTGGAAGACGAGCTGCTCCGGCGTGTACATCTCGTACGGGCCACGATCGACATAGCTGCGCGGCCAGACACGGCCCGTCGCCCAGCCCGGACCGTAGTCGATGGTGAGCACCGTGGTGTCGAGGTCGGAAAGCGCGTCGAGATCGACGAAGCCGGGCGAGATCAGCATGTCGCCGAGATCGATGCGGCGGGCGACCTCGCCGGGGAAACGCGGACCGACATAGATGACATCCTGCCCCTCGATGACGATCTCGCCATCGGTCAGAAGCCGATGGCGGCCATTTTCATGGGCGACGATCCAGCGGGCGGAAAGAGCGGTGCGGCCTTCCGGGCGGCGGCCGAGGGCAAGGTCGGAAAGGGTCATGATCGTATCCAGTCTTCGCAATGGAATTTCGGTTTATTCGATGACGTCGAGGTCGCGGCTGTGCCGCCAGAACATGCGCGGCGTTTCCAGCGCATACCGAAGGCCGAGCCGGTCGATCATCAGCTCGGCCTCGCGCTGGGCAGCGTCAAGCACGGCATCCTGGTTCACATGCACCGGCTGGCGGTCGCGCAGCAGCACCTTGCCACCGACGAGCACGGTATGCACATCGTTGCCGTTGGCGAAATAGGTGACGCGGAACTCCGGCATATGCGCGGGATAGAGATGCGGGCGGCGCAGGTCGACGAGAATGACATCCGCCTTCTTGCCCGGTTCCAGCGAACCGACCTCGTTTTCGAGGCCGAGCACGCGGGCCGCGTCGATGGTGCACATTTCCAGCGCCTTGCCGGGCGGCAGCCAGCTCGGATCGTGGAAGTGGGTGCGGTGATAGTGCATGCATTGCTGCATGTGGCGGAACATGTCCGCCGAGCGGTCCGGCGCGGTCGCATCCGAGCCGATGGCGACGGTGACACCGGCGTCGATCAGCTCCGGCACCGGGCAGCGCGCGAGAATGGCCGCGACGGCACTCGGATTGTGCACGATGCTGGTGCCCGTCTCGGCGCAGATCGCTATCTCTTCCTCATCGAGCCCCGTCGCATGGGACAGCAGGGTACGCGGGCCGAGAATGCCGACATCCTTCGCGATGCGGACGCTGCCCTTCGTGTGGCCGTCCTGCGTGAAGACGAGGCCACGCTCATCCGCGAACTGCTTGACCGCGCGCGACTGCGCGACGGCCTCCTTGGCGCCGGCGACGTCCTGGTAGCCACGGTGCAGCGTCGGCGTCAGCAACGCGACATGCAGGCGGCCGGCGTGGCTGCCGTGCCACCGGTCGACGAGGGTCTTGCAGGTGGCGAACTGCTGCTCGAAGGAAACGGGATAGTCGGTGCGCATTTCGCCGTTCCAGCGGGCATAGGTCAGCGGGTGTGGCGGGCGCGTCGTGCCGACGGCGACCACCGAGCGTGTGCCGATGCCGAGCACGCCCTCCATATGGGCATCGCCATAGACCGGTTCGTCCGTGCGCATGACGGAATCTCCGCCGCCAAGCAGCGAAACACCGGTGGTGACGCCGAAGCGCAGGCGCTCGAGCGCGGCCAGCTGCGCCTCGGCAAACCAGAATTCCGGCGTGGAGCCGACCGTATAGGCGCCGCGGCAGGCCTGATACCACGGATCGCTCTTGCCCCCGCCGAGCGTCTTGATCAGGCCATGGCCGGCATGGGCATGCGCATCCACGAAGCCGGGCATGATCGCCATGCCGCGCGCATCGATCACCTCGCCGGCCGGATGGGCCGCTTCCACCTCCGCCGTCGGGCCGATGGCGACGATGCGGTCGTCCGTGATGGCGACCGCCCCATCGGCGATGATGCGGCGGTCCGGATCGATGGCGATGACGGTGCCGTTCTTGATGAGGATGTCGGCCATGACGGGTCTCCGGTCTATTGCGCGGCGGTCTGCCGCGACAGGATACGGTCGAGCGAGGGCGCGAGGCGCAGAAGCTCCTTGGTATAGTCGTGCTTCGGCGCGGTGAAGAGCGTTTCGGTGTCCGCGAGCTCGACGATCTCGCCCGACTTCATCACCGCGATCCGGTCGCACATCTGGCGGATCACTGCGAGATCGTGGCTGATGAACAGCATGGAGAGGCCGGCAAGGTCACGCAGGTCCTTCAGCAGGTTGAGAAGCTGCGCCTGCACCGACACGTCGAGCGCCGACGTGGGTTCGTCGCAGATGAGCAGCGACGGGCGCGGTCCGAGCGCGCGGGCAATGGCGATGCGCTGGCGCTGGCCGCCGGAGAAGGCGTGCGAGAAACGCGCGCCCGCATCGGCCGGCAGACCGACGGCTTCGAGCAGCGTCTTCGCATCCTGCCGGGCCTCGTCCGCGTTGGAGGCGAGCCTGTAGAACAGGATCGGCTCGGCAATGGCGGAATTGATGCGCAGGCGCGGGTTGAGCGCGGAGTAAGGATCCTGGAACACCATCTGCAAGGACTGGCGAACGGACTTTTCGCGCCGTGCACCGAGCGCCGTGCCCTGGAAATCGATGCTGCCGGAGCTTTGCGTGACGAGGCCGGCAATGGTGTTGGCGACGGTGGTCTTGCCGCAGCCGGACTCGCCGACGAGACCGAAGATCTCCCCGCGGCGGACATCGAAGGAAACGCCCTTGACCGCCTTGAAGACGGACGCCTTGCGGCCGGGGATCAACGAGCGGCCGCCATATTCCACGGCGAGATCGCGCACGGAAAGCACGACATCGTCCTTGTTGCCCGTCTCGCTTTTCGTGCTCTTGCGGCGCACGGTCGCACGGGCGTCCAGCGTCACCGCAGTTTCCTCGCTCGGCACCGGCAGGCGCTCGAGGCGATGTTCGATCGGCGGCACGGCCGCGATCAGGGTGCGCGCATAGGGAGCCTGCGGATTGGTCAGCACGTCGCGGGCCGAGCCGCTTTCCACCACGGAGCCGTTCTGCATGATGGTGACGCGATCGGCGATCTCGGCGACGACGCCCATATTGTGCGTGACGAGCAGCACGCCGACACCGCGCTGATCGGCAAGGTCGCGGATCAGTTTGAGGATCTGCGCCTGCACCGACACGTCGAGCGCCGTCGTCGGCTCGTCGGCGACGATGAGCTGCGGGCTGCAGGCAAGCGCGGTGGCGATGACGACGCGCTGGCGCTGGCCGCCGGAAAGCTGGTGCGGATAGCTGCCAAGCCGGCGCTCCGGCTCGGGAATGCCGACCGCCTTCATCAGTTCCAGCGCACGGGCCTTCGCATCCGACCGGGACAGCTTGAGATGGGCGAGCATGCCCTCGCAGAGCTGGTTTTCCACGGTGAAGAGCGGGTTGAGGCTCGTCATCGGATCCTGGAAGATCGCGCCGACATCGCGGCCGGGCACGATGCCTTCGGTGCGCCCGGTGCGCAGGTCGATCGGCTTGCCGGCGATCTCGATGGAGCCGGAGACGATCTTGCCGGGGGCTTGCAGCAGACCCATCAGCGCATTGCCGACCGTGGTCTTGCCGGCGCCGGATTCGCCGACCAGCGCATGGATTTCACCGGGACGGATGAGAAGATCGATGTCCTTCACGGCAACGAGCGTATCGCCGCTCGCCAGCGGATATTCGACACGCAGCTTGCGGATGTCGAGAACGGGGGTCGTTGTTTCGGTCATCTCAGCGGGCCATCAGTTTCGGGTTGAAGCGGTCGCGCAAATAGTCGCCGATCACGTTGACGGCGAGCACGAGGATGACGAGCACCGCCGCCGGCATGACGGCGATCCACCAGAGGCCGGAGAACAGGAACTGGTTGCCGATGCGGATGAGCGTGCCGAGCGAGGGATAGGTCGGCGGCATGCCGGCACCGAGGAAGGACAGCGTCGCTTCCGTCAGGATCGCGCCGGCAAGGTTGATCGTGGCGATGACCATGACCGAGCTCATGACGTTCGGCAGGATGTGCCGACCCATGATGCGGCCCGAGGGCAGGCCGATGACCTTGGCGGCGCGCACATAGTCGCGCGCGACCTCCACCATGGTCGAGGCGCGCACCGTGCGGGCATATTGCACCCATTCGTTGACGGCGATCGAGAAGATCAGCACCAGCGGGGCCCAGGTCAGCATCGTATCGGCGCTGAGCTGCGCGCGGGCGATGCCGCTGATGAGGAGCGCCACGAGAATGGTCGGGAAGCTGACCAGAACATCGGCGATGCGCATGACGATGCCATCGACGATGCCGCCGAAGAAGCCGGCGACAAGACCGAGCACGACGCCGAGCGCGGCGGCGAAAAGCACCGCGCCAAGGCCGATGACGACGGAGATGCGCAGCCCGAACAGGATGACCGAGACGAGGTCGCGGCCCTGGTTGTCGGTGCCGAGCAGGAAGCGCGGATCGCCGCCATCCATGAAGGCCGGCGGAATTTCCATGTCGATGAGCGAATAGGACGACACGTCGCGCGGGTCCATCGGCGCGATCAGCGGCGCGAAGACGACGAGGACGAGCATGACGGCGAGCACCAGGCCGGCGATCATGACGGAAACCGGCGGCAGCCGGCGCATCAGGGATTTCGTGGCCATTATCGGGTCCTCAGGCGCGGATCGATGAAGGTGTAGAGAATGTCGACGACCATGTTGATCATGACGAACAGGAAGCCGACGAAGAGCAGGTAAGCGGCCAGCACCGGCACGTCGGGATAGCCGACCGCATTGGTGAAGAGCAGGCCCATGCCCGGCCACTGGAACACCGTTTCGGTGACGATGGCGAAGGCGATGAGCTGGCCGATCTGCAGGCCGGTGACGGTGACGACGGGCATCAGCGCATTGCGCAGCGCGAGCCGGCCGTAGATGTAGGTGCGCGGCAGCCCGCGGGCGAAGGCGAAGCGGATGTAGTCCGACGACAGCACGTCGATCATCTCCGAGCGCACCAGCCGCATGATCAGGGTGAGCTGGAACAGCGCGAGCGTGATCGACGGCAGGATCAGCGACTTGAGGCCCGAAAGCGTCAGGAAGCCCGTCTTCCAGAAGCCGAGATCGACGAGATCGCCGCGGCCCGACGAGGGTAGCCAGCGCAGATTGACGGCGAAGACCAGGATGAGCAGCAGACCCGTGACGAAGGTGGGCATGGAAATGCCGATCAGCGTCGCCGACTGCGTGAGCCGCGACAGCACGGAATTGGGCTTCAGCGCGCAGAGCACGCCGAGCGGAATGCCGATAGCCAGCGCCAGGAAGGTCGCGACGATCACCAGTTCGAGCGTCGCCGGAAGGCGGCTCATGAGCAGGCTGACGACCGGCTGCTGGTAACGGAAGCTCGTGCCGAGATCGCCCGTCAGCACCTGGCCGAGAAAGTCGAAGAATTGAACGAGGATCGGCTTGTCGAGGCCGAGCGCGACACGCAGGGCATCCTTTTCCGCCTGTGTTGCGCCCTCGCGCACCATGGAGGCGACGGGATCGCCGACGAAGCGGAACATGACGAAGGCAATGGCGGTCACGGCGATCATCACGAGGATGGCCTGGAAGAGCCGCACCGAGAAAAGTCTGAGCATCGGAACAATCCTTGCGTGGGAGCGGCGGGCCCCAAAGGGCGGAAACCGGGCCGTTACGCTCCCGCATTCTCCTCCCCATCGAGGAATCGGGCCGGTTTGCAAACGGTCCCGGCCTGCTTTCGCCTGCCGGGACCGCATCTTGGGAAGAAACCCGTTAGTTGTTGACCTTCGCGAACCACGGACGAACGTATTCGTCCGGGAACTGCGGGATGTCGACCTTGTTGCTCATGGCCCAGGCGACCGGCTGCTGGTGCAGCGGAATGAACAGCGCCTCGTCATGGGTGATGCGGAAGGCGTCCTTCAGCATGTCCACGCGCTTCGTCTCGTCCAGTTCCACCGAAGCCGAGCGGGTGAGCGCGTCGATGCGGGGATCGGAAAGGCCGTTCGGGTTGGAGCCGCCATAGGTGCCGTCATTGGTGGCGAGCAGCGCCTGAAGCACGCTGTAGCCGTCCATCGCCGGAAGCGACGCCCAGCCGAGCAGGTAGACGTCGAGTTCGCCATTGTCCATGCGCGGGAAGTAGGTCGTCTTGCTCTCGACGCCGAGATCGACCTGCACGCCGATCTTCGCCCACATGGAGGAGATCGCAAGGCAGATCTGTTCGTCGGCAATGTAGCGGTCGTTCGAGCAGGCAAGCCCGGTCTTGAAGCCATCCGGGTAGCCGGCTTCGGTCAGGAGGGCTTTCGCCTTGTCGACATCGTAGTCCAGCGGCTTGTCGATCGCTTCGTCATAGCCGGTGACGGCCGGAGCGACGAGCATGCCGGCGACGCGCGACTTGCCGCGCATCAGGCGCTTCTGGATCGTGTTGAGGTCGATGGCGTGCCAGAGCGCCTGACGCACCTTCACGTTCAGCATCGGATTGGCGACGCCGGGAGCCGCGTGCAGCTCCTTCTTGAAGTTGAGGGCGAGCGTGATGGTGCGCAGCGACGGGTTCTCGACGACCTTCAGGCCATCGGTGGAGGCGATTCGGTCGACGTCCTGCAGCGGAACGGGCGCGATCATGTCGACTTCGCCGGACAGCAGCGCGGCGACGCGCGTGGCGTCGGAGGCGATCGGGCGGAATTCGACTTCCGTCAGGTTATGCTCCGGCTTGTCCCACCAGTCCTTGTTGACCTCGAAGACCGAGCGGGAATCCGGCTCGTAGCTCTTCAGCTTGAAGGGGCCGGTACCGTTGGCGTGGTTGCTGGCATAGGTGACGACGCCGGTCGCCGTGTTGCCCGGCTTCAGCGCATCGTGCTCGGCCATCCACGGCTTGCTCATGATGTAGATGGCGGCAAGATCGTTGAGGAGCAGCGGATAGGGGCCGCGCAGGATGAGGTCGACCGTATAGTCGTCCACCTTCTCGACGCCGGTGACGGCGGAAAGGTTTTCGCGGTTGCGCGAGCCGGGATCGATCTGGCGCTGGATGGTCGCCACCACGTCGTCGGCATTGAAGGGCTGGCCTTCATGGAACGTCACACCCTGGCGCAGCTTGAAGCGCCAGCGGGTCGGCTCGACGATCTCCCAGGACGTCGCAAGCGCCGGCTCGAGCTTGAGGTCCTTGTTGCGGCGGACCAGCGGGTCGAAGACCATGTGCTGGACGCTCTGCGTGAAGCTGTCGACCTGGGCGTTCGGGTCGTAGGAAATGACGTCGCCGGAGGCGGACCACCGGAGCGTTTCGGCAAGCGCCGGGGCAGAGAGCGGCGCCAGGATGGCAAGCCCCGCCAGAAGGGACTTCATGTAGGTGTTCACAAGGATTCTCCCGAGTTGATGGCGTGTTCCCGAAATTTTGCATACGATTATTTCAATATGACTGTACATAATGTGCGCACAATATCAAGATAGGGTAATTAGATTTCGTGCACATATGGCGCGAAAATTGTATGCAATCATGACGGGAGACGCGATCGATGACGAAAACCTTGCTGATCGAGAATGGCACGATCGTCACCATGGATGCCGATCGGCGCATCCTCGACACGGGCTATGTTCTGGTGGAAAACGGCCGGATAACCGCAATCGGCGACGGTGTTTTCAACGCCCCGGCCGAGGCCGAGCGCATCGACGCGCGCGGCATGGTCGTGATGCCGGGCCTCATCGACACGCATGCCCATGCCGGCCATATGCTGACCAAGGGCCTCGGCGGCGATTCCGAGGACTGGATGACGATCACCGGCCGCATCTATGCCGAGGCCACCGACCCGGAATTCTGGGCGGCCGAGGCCGCGCTTTCGGCGGCCGAGCGGATCAAGTGCGGCACGACAACGGCCGCCCTGCTCTTCGGCGGGGGGCCGGACATCATGCGCACCGAAGCGCCCGAGGCGGCCGAAGCGCATCTTGCCGCCATCGCCGAAATGGGCGTGCGCGAAGTGCTGGCCGTCGGCCCCAACCGCCCCGCGGCCGCGAGCGTCTATCGCACCTACAGGGACGGCTCCCATGAAGAGATCGCCGTCTCGCCGCAAGCGCAGCTCGCCGTCAGCGCTGCACTGATCGACGCCTGGGCCGGCCGGAACGACCGGGTGCAGGTCGCCGTCTCCCTCCCGGTCTTCAACGCCGCGGAGCTGGAGGATGCCGCCGTACTCGATCTGTCGCGCAAGGCACGGCAATTGGCGCGGGAAAGGAACGTTCTGCTGGTTCAGGATGGCCATCGCGAGGGGTCGATTGCCGCCAACGACGAAAAACTCGCACTGTTCGACGGCCGTTCGGTGCTCGCCCATTGCGTCGATCTCACCGAGGCCGACATTGCCGCGCTGAAGCGCACCGGCGCCAAGGTGGCGCACAATCCGAGCGCGCTGATGTCCGTCTTCGCCCGTTGCCCGGCGCCGGAAATGCGCGCCGAAGGCATCATTGTCTCGCTCGGCACCGATGCCGCCGCGCCCGACCGCTCCTTCGACATGTTCCGCAACATGTTCCAGGCGCACCGCTATCATGCCCGTCATTTCCAGGACGACGCCGTGCTGCCGCCGCTCGACCTTCTCGAAATGGCGACGATCGAGGGTGCGCGGGCGCTTTCCATGGAAGACGAGATCGGTTCGCTCGAAACCGGCAAGCGCGCCGATATCCTGCTCGTCAACATGCGCCAGCCGCATCTGTGGCCGCCGGTCGATCCGGTGCAGCGCCTTGCACGCTTTGCCAACGGCGCGGACGTGGACACGACCATCGTCGACGGCCGCATCCTGATGCGCGGGCGCAGGCTCGTCGCCCAGGACGAGAACGCCATCCTCGACCGCGCCGAAAGGGCCTTCCGCCTCGCCATGCAGCGTGCCGGGCTCGCCTGAGGAGACGAAAATGACCGCAGACCTTCTTGTCCGCAACGCCCGTCCCATGGGCGGCGACCCGGTGGACCTCGTCATCCGCAACGGCCGCTTCGACACGCGAGACGGCGTCCTGCCGAAGGAAGAGATCGACGCCACGGAATACATCGCCCTGCCCGGTCTCGTCGAGGCGCATACCCATCTCGACAAGACCTTGATCGGCATGGACTGGTACGAGAACCGCGTCGGCCCGACCCGCAACCACCGCATCCTTGCCGACCGTCAGGCCAAGCGCGCGCTCGGCATCGACGCGCGCCGCCAGTCCGCGCGCCAGATCCTGCAGACGCTGCCCTTCGGCGTGCTCGCCATCCGCAGCCATGTCGACGTGGACACGGAAATCGGCATCGCCAATATCGAGGGTGTGCTCGAAACCCGCGAGGCGCTGCGCGATCTCGTGGACGTGCAGGTCGTTGCCTTTCCGCAAAGCGGCATGCTGCCGCGCGAGGGCACCCTGGAGTTGATGGACGCGGCGATGCGGGCCGGCGCCGACATTGTCGGCGGCATCGATCCCGCCACCATCGACCGCGATCCCGTCCGCCATATCGACGCGATCTTCGCCCTTGCCGACCGCCATTCAAAACCGATCGACATCCATCTGCACGAGCTCGGCGAGCTCGGCGCCTTTTGCCTCGAACTCATCATCGAGCGCACCCGCGCGCTCTCGATGCAGGGCCGCGTGATGGTGAGCCACGCCTATTGCCTGGGCATGCTGGATGCAGCACGGCAACAGGGACTGATCGAGACGCTGGTTGCCGAGCGCATCGCCGTGCTGACGGTCGGAAGCCCGGCAATGCCTGCCCTTCCCCTCCGCCTGATGCGGCAATGCGGCCTGACGGTCGCCTCCGGCTCGGACGGCATCCAGAACACCTGGGAACCCTGGGGCAATGGCGACATGCTGGAGCGGGCGAAATACCTCGCGCAGCGCAACGGCATGACCAACGACGCCGACCTTGCCGAGACCACCCGCATCTGCACCTTCGGTGGCGCGGAAGCCATGGGCCTTGAAGGCTACGGCTTTGGCGAAGGCAATGCCGGCGATCTCGTGCTGGTGCCGGCGCGCGCCCTTGCGGAAGCCGTCGCCCTGACGCCGTCAAAGCGCACCGTCATCCGTCGCGGTCGCGTTCTGGTGCGCGACGGCGCCCTTGCGGAGGACCTGCCGCCCATCGCCTAGCGGACACTAGGAGCGCCTCTTTACCGAATCGAATTGCGTGCTTAATGTATGCAATTATCGCATACAAAATAAGAAGCGCATGCCGGCCCGGAGCACATCCGGGCCGGGCACGCAAAGCCGGAGAGGAACCCATGGACACCCGCAGCACGACGATCGAACAGGGCGCAAGAACCGCCTTCGACTTCACCAAGCTCGATGCACGCGAACGCTACAAGCTGATGATCGGCACGATCATCCCGCGGCCGATCGCGCTCGTGACTACGGTCGATGAAAACGGCAACTTCAACGCGGCACCGTTCAGCTTCTTCAACTGCCTTTCCGCCGACCCGCCGATCCTCGCCATCGGCGTCGAGAACAATCCCGACATGTCCTTCAAGGACACCGGCCACAACATCCGCATGACGGAGGTCTTCACCGTCAACATCGTCTCGCACGCCATTGCCGAGGCGATGCATGTCTGCGGCACGAAATATCCGCGCGGCGTCGACGAATTGAAGCAGGCGGGCCTGACCGCCATGCCCGGCGAAAAGATCGCCGCGCCGTGGATCAAGGAAGCGCCGGCGGCCTTCGAGTGCCGCCGCCATGTCACGCTGGAACTCGGCAAGTCGCGTCAGATCATCATGGGCGAGATCCTTTTCGCCCACTACCAGCCCGGCGCCGTGGACAGCGCGCTGCATGTCGACCCGAACGTCATCGACGCCATCGCCCGCCTTGGCGGCGATACCTGCTCGACGATCCGCGACCGCTTCGAGATGTTTACCCCGAAGCTGCCCTGACGGATCACGTCTCCCCGAGCGCGCGGATCGAATAGGGTATCGTGCGGCGTATATTGTGCTCCACCACCAGCCGGCCCTTCAGCGGAGGGACGGCGCGGCTGGCGCATTGGGTGCGCTCGCAGATGCGGCAGGAGATGCCGATCGGGTCGTAGGCTCCCGCATTGCCGAGATCGAGATCGTCGGCATAGACGAAGCTCTCCGCATGGGAAACCTCGCAGCCGAGCGCCAGCGCATAGTGCTGCTGCGGCTGGCGGAAGCCCCGCCCGCCGCGCGAGACCTGCATGGAAAGACAGAGATAACGCACGCCATCGGGCGTCTCGGCGAGCTGGCGGGAAATCCGGCCCGGATTCTCGAAGGCCTGGTGCGCGTTCCACAAGGGACAGGCCGCACCGAAGCGGGCGAACTGCAGGCGTGTCGCGCTATGGCGCTTGGTGATGTTGCCCGCCCGGTCGATGCGCGCGAAGAAGATGGGCACCCCCTTCTGGCCCGGCCGCTGCAGGGTCGAGAGGCGATGACAGACCTGCTCGAGGCTCGCGCCGAAGCGCGCGGCGAGCAGGTCGAGATCGTGCCGCACCTCCCGCGCCGCCTCCATGAACCGGCGATAGGGCAGGAGCAGCGCGCCGGCAAAATAGTTGTGCAGGCCGATACGGCAGATTTCGTAAGCCTCCGCTGTCCGAAACCCGGCACCGGCGGCAACGCTCTCGACGATGGGCTCGGCATGAAGCTGGGCGATCTGCAGCGCGATCTGGAAGTGCCGGGTCGGAGCGGGCAGATAGGAATTCAGGGTCAGGAGACGCGCTTGGGGATCGTAGGCGCGCACGAGATCGTCGCCATGCGCCGCACGCACGATCCGCACCCCGTACTGCCGTTCCAGATAGCCCGTCAGCAACGGCCCCGGATCGGCCTCGCCGATGCCGATCTCGCCCGCCAGCCGTTCGGCAAGGAGATCGAGATCGCCGATATAGTTGTCGACGAAATGGAAGAAGTCGCGCACCTCCTCGTAAGGCGTCGTCTCGATGGCAGCGAGGCTGCGCCCGAGCGTGTCGTTGATGCTGGCGAGCTGCTCGGAATTGTGCCGGTAGGCCCGGTGCGCCGCGATCAGCGCATGGGCGAAACCCGGCGCGTTCTGCGTGACGAGCTTGAGTTCCTGAAGGCTCGGCGTATAGCCGTCGAAGAGCGAATCCGTCAGCGTTTCCGACAGGGCCGAGACCAGTCGGTCGCCCTCTCCGCCTGAGAGATCGGCGAGATCGATGCGGAATTTCTCCGCCAGCGCCAGGAGCACGCCGGCCGAAACCGGGCGCTGGTTGTTCTCGATCTGGTTGAGATAGGAGACGGAGATGCCGAGACGCTCGGCGAACTGCGCCTGCGTCGCGCGGTTCGCCTGGCGCAGCTCCCGCACCCTCCGGCCGATATAGAGTTTTCCCGCAGCCATGTTTGCAACTTTGCAAATTGAATTTGCAAAAAGTGTAACGCTTGCATGTCCACCCGATCAAGTGTTCATTTCCATGCCTATCGGCACTAAGCAGGATCGATCTCCGGGCGCGAAAGCGGCCCGGCTGGCCAGCAACGGACGGACACCATGCACGCAATTCTCGACCAACTCGAAGCCCGCCGGGAAGCGGCGCGGCTCGGCGGCGGCCAGCACCGCATCGACGCCCAGCACGCCAAGGGCAAGCTGACCGCGCGCGAGCGCCTCGACGTGCTGCTCGACGAGGGCTCCTTCGAGGAATACGACATGTACGTCACCCATCGGGCGACGGAATTCGGCATGGCCGAACAGAAGGTGGCCGGCGACGGCGTCGTCACCGGCTGGGGCACGATCAACGGCCGGCAGGTCTATGTCTTCAGCCAGGACTTCACCGTGCTCGGCGGCTCCCTTTCCGAAACCCATGCACAGAAGATCTGCAAGATCATGGACATGGCGGTGCGCAACGGCGCGCCGGTCATCGGCCTCAACGATTCGGGCGGCGCACGCATCCAGGAAGGCGTGGATTCGCTCGCCGGCTATGCCGAGGTCTTCAAGCGCAATGTCGAAGCCTCCGGCGTCGTGCCGCAGATTTCCGTGATCATGGGTCCCTGCGCAGGCGGCGCGGTCTATTCGCCCGCCATGACCGACTTCATCTTCATGGTGCGTGACAGTTCCTACATGTTCGTCACCGGCCCCGACGTGGTGAAGACCGTCACCAACGAGATCGTCACGGCCGAGGAACTCGGCGGCGCACGCACCCATACCCAGAAATCCTCGGTCGCCGACGGCGCCTACGAGAACGACATCGAGGCGCTGGAACAGGTCCGCGCCCTCTTCGACTTCCTGCCGCTCAACAACCGGCAGAAGCCGCCGCTGCGCCCCTTCCACGACGATCCGGCACGCCTCGAGGAACGGCTCGACACGCTCATCCCCGACAGCTCCAACAAGCCCTATGACATGAAGGAGCTGATCACGGCCCTTGCCGACGAGGGCGATTTCTTCGAGATCCAGGAAGCCTTCGCAAGGAACATCATCACGGGCTTCGTGCGCATCGAAGGCGAGACGGTGGGCGTCGTCGCCAACCAGCCGATGGTGCTGGCCGGCTGCCTCGACATCGACGCCTCGCGCAAGGCCGCCCGCTTCGTGCGCTTCTGCGACGCCTTTTCCATTCCGATCCTGACGCTGGTCGACGTGCCGGGCTTCCTGCCGGGCACGGCGCAGGAATATGGCGGCGTCATCAAGCACGGCGCCAAGCTGCTCTTCGCCTATAGCCAGGCGACCGTGCCGATGGTGACACTGATCACGCGCAAGGCCTATGGCGGAGCCTATGACGTGATGGCCTCCAAACATATCGGCGCAGACATCAACTACGCCTGGCCGACCGCCGAGATCGCGGTGATGGGCGCCAAGGGCGCGACCGAAATCCTCTACCGTTCGGAACTTGGCGACGCCGAGAAGATCGCGGCGCGCACCCGGGAATACGAGGAACGCTTCGCCAATCCCTTCGTCGCCGCCGAGCGCGGCTTCATCGACGAGGTGATCATGCCGCACTCCTCGCGCCGCCGCATTGCCCGTGCCTTCGCCTCGCTGCGCGGCAAGCAGGTGGAGACGCGCTGGCGGAAGCACGACACGATACCGCTCTGAGGGCACGCGCATGGGGAGGCACGAAAAGCCGGCGCTGACGCCGGATGAGGCACGCAAGGATCACTGGCGCATGCTGCGCTACATGATGCTGCATGCGCTGGTCGGCGGGCTGATCGGCTCTGCGACCGCCGCCCTCCTCATCGTGCTCGACACCGGCGGCATCGGCACGCGCATCGCCCGGGCGGAAAACCCCGTCATGCCCGTGCTGCTGCTCGTCGTGCCCTTCGCCGCGCTGTTCGGCGGGGCGGCCACCGCCTCGGCCATCCTGCTGATGCCCTATGAGAAGAAATACAAAGATTGAAGTGACCGGGACTGGAAGACACCTGATGTTCAAGAAGATCCTCATCGCCAATCGCGGCGAAATCGCCTGCCGGGTCATCAAGACCGCCCGCAGGCTCGGCATCCCCACCGTCGCCGTCTACTCCGACGCCGACCGCGGCGCGCTGCATGTGTCGATGGCCGACGAGGCGGTGCATATCGGCCCCGCGCCCTCCGCCCAGTCCTATATCGTCATCGACAGGATCATCGAGGCCATCCGCAAGACGGGGGCGGACGCCGTGCATCCCGGCTACGGCTTCCTCTCGGAAAACGCCGCCTTCGCCGAGGCGCTGGAAAAGGAAGGCGTCGCCTTCATCGGCCCGCCGGTCGGCGCCATCCAGGCGATGGGCGACAAGATCACCTCCAAGAAGCTCGCCGCCGAGGCCGGCGTCAACACGGTGCCCGGCCATATGGGCCTGATCGAGAACGCCGAAGAGGCAGTGAAGATCGCCGCCCAGATCGGCTATCCCGTGATGATCAAGGCCTCTGCCGGCGGCGGCGGCAAGGGCATGCGCATCGCCTGGAACGATGCCGAGGCGCGCGAGGGCTTTCAGGCCTCGAAGAACGAGGCGAAAAGCTCGTTCGGCGACGACCGCATCTTCATCGAAAAGTTCGTCACGCAGCCGCGTCACATCGAGATCCAGGTGCTTGGCGACAGGCACGGCACCACGCTCTATCTCGGCGAGCGGGAATGCTCCATCCAGCGGCGAAACCAGAAGGTCGTCGAGGAAGCACCCTCGCCCTTCCTCGATCCCGAAACCCGCAAGGCGATGGGCGAGCAGGCCGTGGCGCTGGCGAAAGCCGTCGGCTACCACTCCGCCGGCACGGTGGAATTCATCGTCGACGGCGACAGGAATTTCTACTTCCTCGAAATGAACACCCGCCTGCAGGTGGAGCATCCGGTGACGGAACTGATCACCGGCATCGACCTCGTGGAGCAGATGATCCGCGTCGCTGCGGGGGAAAAGCTGACCTTCAGCCAGAATGACGTGAAACTGAACGGCTGGGCCATCGAAAGCCGGCTCTATGCGGAAGATCCCTACCGCAATTTCCTGCCCTCCATCGGCCGTCTCTCGCGCTACCGCCCGCCGGCCGAAGGCCCGCAGGCGGACGGCAGCGTCGTGCGCAACGACACCGGCGTCTTCGAGGGCGGCGAAATCTCCATGTATTACGACCCGATGGTCGCAAAGCTCTGCACCTGGGCGCCGACCCGCCTCGATGCCATCGAAGCCATGGCGACGGCGCTCGACGACTTCGAGGTGGAAGGCATCGGCCACAACCTGCCCTTCCTCTCCGCCGTGATGGGCAACGAACGTTTCCGCGCCGGACGGCTCACCACCGCCTTCATTGCCGAGGAATTCCCGGACGGCTTCCATGGCGTTGCACCCGACGCCGCGGCGACCCGTCAGCTCGCCGCTGTCGCCGCCTTCGTCCAGCAGACGGTGCAGGCGCGCGCCGCGCAGATTTCCGGCACCATCGGCAACCACCGCCGTATCGTCGGCAGCGAATGGATCGCAAGCCTGGCCGGCAACGAGCATGCATTGACGCTCGAAAGCGGCGCGGACGGCCTTGTCGCGCGCTTTGCCGGCGGCGAGACGCTGAGCGTCGCCAGCGACTGGGTGCCCGGCCGCCGTCACGCCGTCTTCGTCGTCGCGGGCAACCGCATGGGCGTGAAGGTCGATCTTGTCGGCCCGGCGATCCGCCTGCGCTGGCGCGGTGTGGATGCGACGACGCATGTGCGCTCGCCGCGCGTCGCCGCGCTCGCCCGCCTGATGCCGAAGAAACTGCCGCCCGACACCTCGAAGCTGCTGCTCTGCCCCATGCCCGGTGTCGTCACCGCGCTTCTCGTTGCCGAAGGTGATACGGTGGAAGCGGGTCAGGCCCTCGCCACCATCGAGGCGATGAAGATGGAAAACATGATGCGGGCGGAGCGCCGTGGCACCGTCAAGCGCGTCGCCGTCAAGGCCGGGCAGAGCCTTGCCGTGGACGAAACGATCCTGGAGTTTGAATGATGGCCGACAAGACGTTTGAGGACTGGGCAGCACTCGCTGAAAAGGAGCTGCGCGCCGCCCCGGAAACGCTGACCTGGAACACGCCCGAAGGCATCGCCGTCAAACCCGTCTATACGGCGGACGACCTCGCGGAGACCAGCCATCTCGGTACGCTGCCGGGCTTCGCGCCCTTCGTGCGCGGCCCGCGCGCCACCATGTATGCCGGCCGCCCGTGGACGATCCGGCAATATGCCGGTTTCTCGACGGCCGAGGCTTCCAATGCCTTCTACCGCAAGGCGCTCGCCGCCGGCCAGCAGGGCGTGTCCGTCGCCTTCGACCTTGCCACCCATCGCGGCTATGACAGCGACCATCCGCGCGTCGTCGGCGATGTCGGCAAGGCGGGCGTCGCCATCGACAGCGTCGAGGACATGAAGATCCTGTTTTCCAGCATTCCGCTGGAAAAGATCTCCGTCTCCATGACCATGAACGGCGCCGTCATCCCGATCCTCGCCAGCTTCATCGTCGCAGGCGAGGAACAGGGCGTGCCGCGCGCGGCGCTTTCGGGGACCATCCAGAACGACATCCTCAAGGAGTTCATGGTCCGCAACACCTATATCTACCCGCCCGAACCCTCGATGCGCATCGTCGCCGACATCATCGACTACACGGCGCGGGACATGCCGAAGTTCAACTCCATCTCGATCTCCGGCTACCATATGCAGGAGGCGGGCGCGACGCTGGTGCAGGAGCTTGCCTTCACCATCGCCGACGGGCGCGAATATGTCCGCGCCGCGATCGCCAAGGGGCTGAATGTCGACGACTTCGCCGGCCGCCTCTCCTTCTTCTTCGCCATCGGCATGAACTTTTTCATGGAGGCGGCCAAGCTGCGCGCCGCACGCCTGCTCTGGGACCGCGTCATGGACGAGTTCCAGCCGAAGAAGGCGTCCTCGCGCATGCTGCGCACCCATTGCCAGACATCGGGCGTCTCCCTTCAGGAACAGGACCCCTACAACAATATCGTGCGCACCGCCTTCGAGGCCATGTCCGCCGTGCTCGGCGGCACGCAGTCGCTCCACACCAACTCCTTCGACGAGGCCATCGCGCTGCCGACGGAGTTTTCCGCCCGCATCGCCCGCAACACCCAGCTCATCCTGCAGCACGAGACGGGCGTGACCAGGGTGGTCGATCCGCTCGCCGGCTCCTACTATGTCGAAAGCCTGACCCATGAGCTGGCCGAAAAGGCCTGGGCGCTCATCGAGGAGGTCGAGGCCATGGGCGGCATGACGAAGGCCGTCATCGAAGGCCTGCCGAAGCGCCTGATCGAAGAGGCTGCCACCCGCCGACAGGCCGCCGTCGACCGCGGCGACGAGGTGATCGTCGGCGTCAACCGCTATCGCCTCGAGGACGAACAGCCGATCGACATTCTCGAAATCGACAACAGCGCGGTCCGTGCCGCGCAGATCAAGCGGCTGGAGGATATCCGCCGCCGGCGCAGCGCAACCGAGGTCGCCGAAACGCTCGGCGCGCTCGAAACGGTCGCCAGAACCGGCGAGGGCAATCTCCTCGAAGCGGCTGTCGCAGCCGCACGGGCCCGCGCCACGGTGGGCGAGATTTCCGACGCCATGCGCCGCGCCTTCGGCGACCATGCCGCAACGCCCGAAGTGGTGGGCGATATCTATGGCCCCGCCTATGGCGACGATCCGGAATACCGGACCCTTGCCGGCCGCATCGCGGCGCGCGACACCCGGCCGAAGATCATGGTGGCGAAACTCGGCCAGGACGGCCATGACCGCGGCGCCAAGGTCATCGCCTCGGCCTTCGGCGATCTCGGTTTCGAGGTGCGGGTCGGCCCGCTCTTCCAGACGCCCGAGGAGGCCGCGGACCTTGCCGTCGCGGAGAAGGTGCAGGTCGTCGGCATGTCCTCCCTGGCCGCCGGGCACAAGACGCTGGCTCCGGCGCTGGTGGCCGCCCTGCGGGAGCGCGGGGCGGAGAATATCGTGGTCGTCGTCGGCGGCGTCATTCCGCGGCAGGACTACGAGTTCCTTCTCGAAAACGGCGTCGCCGCCGTCTTCGGCCCCGGGACGAACGTGCTCGATGCCGCCAACACGGTGCTCGACCTGGTGGAAGGACGTATCCGCAACCAGTGACCTCGGGCCGGCCGAAGCGAAGCGGCCGGCGCCCTCTCACTGTGGCGGCCAGAAGCGCCGCGCCAGCGATTTGACGACGGGAAGCGTCTCCACGGCGAGCTTTGCGGCAAGGCCCAGCGTGTTGCTGGCCTGGGAGAACGACCACATCGGCGACGGCTCCGCCCCGAACATGCGCTTGTAGGGCTCATCGCCGATGGTGAAATCGAGGGATTGCTCGCCGCGCTCGATGCAATCCCGGGCGATCTGCTCGAACATCAGGCTACCCACCGATTGCCGACCATGGCGCGCCGCATCGAAGCCGACGAGGACGACAAGGAAGGAACCGCGATGCGAGAGGCCGAACGCCCCGGCTATCGGCTCGTCGTCCAGCCATAACGTGTAGGTGCGCGCAAACCCGTCCCGCCCTTCCACGGCGACCGACGAATAGAAGGCGAAATAGGATGGCAGTTGAACGAGATCGACGGGGCCGCCCCTTGCCCTGAAACGCCGCCTCCGGAAACGTTTCAGGGCATCGAACGTCGTGCGAATGTCGGCAGGCGACTGCGCGCAGGTGAAGCGCACCTCTCCCTTGCGATGGAGCTGCCGCGTCTTCTTCTGCAGCTTCTTGCGGGAGGTCCTGCTGAGATGCTTGTCTCGCCAGCTTCCAAAGGCCGGCTCCAGCGCGCTCGCATAGGCGTTGATATCCATACGCTTGCGCTTCTCGGCCGGGAACAGCAGCTCGATCGGCAGCGCGGATTCGCTGAGCTTGCTGACACGCAGGAGGTCGTAGGGCATCAGGTGCCGGTTGATGGTGGCGACCGCGGCCTCATCCGTTGCGATCTGCGAGAAGACCGCGCGTGCGGCAACAGGCGAAGCGTAGTCGCAGACATGCAGATCGGCAAACTCAACGACCTGCAGAAGCGCATAGCGCCGCCGCATCAACGGCAGGACCATGGCGAGCCCTCCATCCGCCCGTCGGCGCACGACGAGAACGAGGGGCGCTATGGCGGCATCACCCGTCAAGGTTCCATAGAGATGGGCAAGCCAGACCGGATGCTGAAATGCAGTCGCAGCCGATGCCCTGAAAAGATCGGCATATTCCCTTGAGCGAAAATCGAAACCGTTCTCGACGGCAACGTCAAACATGGATTTGCACCGGGGCCCCTGTCGGATTGCAAGCCTTGTGATCCGCGGCGATTGCCTGCCTCGCAATGCGGAGGGTTTTCCGGCGCGCGGCGGGCGTTACACGTAATCCGTCTTGCGGCGCCGCGGCATGGGGAGATAGTCCTCGTCATCGGCGAATTCGGCATTGAGCAGGGACGTCATCTCATCGCGGAGATGACGGCGGCGCGACGGGCGGGGCCGCTCCTCCTGTGCGGTGCGCGTTACGGCGGGCGCCGGCGCATGATGGATATCGGACACGATGCCATATGCGAGCACGCCGACAATGCCGAGCGCGAGACCGGCGAGCAGGCCGAACATCGACGCCTGCGGCACGCTCGGCGGCCAGCCGCGGGTGCGCGGCACGATGGGGGCGGAGATGACGCGGATATTGGTCGTGTCGAGTTGTTCGCGCTCCGCGGTCAGACGTGCCCGCGCCAGAAAGGCCTCGTAGATGGCGCTCCGTGCTGCCGCCTCGCGTGTCAGCTCCCGCAACTTCACCTCGGCCTCGTTCTCCGAAAACACGTCGCCCGAGACGGAGGAAGCTTCCTTCTGAAGCTCGGCCACGACGGTCTTCGCCTGGGCGTATTCATTTTCAGCAGCGCGCGTCAGGCGCGCCGTCTCGTTCTGGATTTCGCGCTCCAGCGTCTTCACATTGAGCTGCACGCCCCTGTAGCGTGGATGCAGCGTGCCGTAGACGACGGCATATTGCTCGGCCTGCTGCTTGGCGGAGGCGAACTCGGTGCGCAGCGAGGCGAGCGTCGTCGACTGCATGACGGCCGAATCGCTGCTGCCCGCCATCAATTGCCTGTAGCGGGACTCGGCCGCGATCAACCGCTCGCGCGCCGTGCGCAACTGCGTATCGACCTGCGACATCGAGCGGCTGCTCGACAATTCCCCCTGGCTGACGCGCAGGCCATTCTGCCGGCGAAAGGTTTCGACGGCCTCTTCGGCCTCGGTCACGCTGGCTTTCAGTTCCACCAGCCGGCCGACGAGCGAGGAGGTCGCCCGCCCGGCCCCGTCGGAATCGGCGACGCTCAACTCGGTTCGAAACTCGTCGATCAAGGCCTTCGAAATGCGCACGCTTTTTTCCGCCTCATCCGACCAGACGGTGAGAATGATGACGAAGGAGCGCTCGTCGCGGCGGGCGGAAACACGCCGGTCCAGCGCATCCAGCGCAATCACTTCGGGCGGCGTCACAACCTCGGATCCGAGGCCGAAGCTGAAATTGAAGCTGAAGAGGCTGGTCCAGGATTTCGGCACGAATTCCAGGTCGCGGGTGAGCTCGAGCTTTTCGACCACGCGCATGAGCACATTGCGCGACAGCAGCGTCTGAAGCTTGCTGTCGACGTTGAGAAGCTGCGTATCGCGATCCTCGCTGCGCCGATAAAGATCGTCGTCAACCACCTGCAGACCGGCGGGATCGACCAGGATTTCGCTTGTCACGGTATAGCTCCGGGTTGCAAGCAGGCTGTAGCCCGCACCGATCAGCGAACCGACGATTGCAACCATGATGATCCAGCTGTATTTTATGCGCAACCAATAGGCGAGTCGCTTGAGGTCGATCTGCAGATAGTTCGCGAGGCCCTGATCCGCCGGGGTTTCCGCAGGGTAGGTGGCATATTTGCGCATATCGGGTCCGTTCTGCATGGCCAAATCACTCTTGCAATGCGTGCATTATGTGAATCTTTAAACTTAAAGATTAGTTAGGACGGACTTGTCCATCAAATCTTAACGCACATGCTTAAGAGTTTATGTCAGGCGGTTCGCCATCCGTTCCCGCCCGAACAGAAAGCCTCACGGTCGCAACCATGCTTCAAAGGGTGACAAGCCTCGCGCTGTATTTCCTGGGTTTCCTGTCCATGGCGGTGCCGAGCAGCGAACTGGCGGTTCCGGCCTGGGTGGAGCCGGCCCGCTATCTCGCCTTCATCGCACTGGCATTCGCCATCGCTTTCCTTGCCTATATCCGCGCCGGCCTGCGCATCCCCGTCGGCATCGAAACGACGCTGCTTGCGCTGTTCTTCCTGTTCTATGCCGCGTCGGCGCTTTGGGGGTCTCAACTGCCGGGCAGCTATATCAAGAGCCTGCTGGTGCTGACCGCGCTGGCGACCTCGCTCAGCATCGCCAACATGCTGCCGCTGGAACGGTCGCTGGCGATCCTTTTCTACGCGCTCGCCACCTATATCGCGGTTTGTGTCGCGGTGGTGTTTCTCTGGCCCTCGGTCGGCGTCGACCAATCCTGGGAGCACGCCGGCAAGTGGCGCGGTATTGCAGGCCAGAAGAATGGGCTCGCCGCCTATGCGGCCTATGCCAGCGTGCTCGGCATGGGCCTGCCACTCGCCCTGCGCTCGACGCCGCTGCGCCAGACCGCGGCGCTGTGCCTGCGCATCGCCGTCGTCGTCCTCTGCCTTGTCGCGCTGTACAAATCCGGCTCGCGGGGCGGGTTGCTGCTGATCGGCATCGGCCTGGCTTCGCTGATGATTGCCCGCCTGCCGCGCACCGCACAGCGGGCATCGCTTTTGATCGGCATGGCCTTCTGCATTCCCCTCATTTTCCTCGTACTGGCCTCGTTTTCAGCCGACGGGGACAAGCTGAGCGTCTTGGGGCTGACCATCGACACCAACAGCCGCATGAAGCTGTGGCAATTCGGCTTCGAGCATATGCGCGGCCGCTTCCTTGCCGGCTTCGGCATGGACAGTTTCTGGACGCCGGAAAGGCTGACGGCGTTTCAGGACATCTATACCTGGGAACTCGACAACTTCCACAACGGCTATATCACCCTCTTCATCGAAACCGGCGTGATCGGCTTCACGCTCTTCGTTGCCGGATTCCTCGGGCTCTACCTGCTGGTGGTGATTTCCATCGGCAGCATCCGCACGCGTATCACGATGCTCGCCTTCGCGCTGCTCAACATGTTCATGTTCGGAAACCTGGTCGAAAACGAACTGGGACGCTCGACGTCGCTCGGCATCTACACATTCCTGATCATCGCCTTCTCCCTGCGCAGCCATGTTGCCGGCTGGGTTGAGGGGCGCCGCCAACGGCCGGCCTTACCGAAAGCCTTCGCTTACCGAGGGCCAGATCCCCAGAGACTTGTCGAGTGAATTGCGGCCGGAAGGACCCGAACCGCTGAGCACCATCCATCGCGTCGCGCCGCCAATACGTTATGACGCAGCGGCGCGACGAGTGGATGGCAATGCAGGCGCGCTTCAATGCACGCTCAATAGACGACCACGCCGCGGATGGACTT
>NZ_JBBEYH010000013.1:0-127673 GCF_050172695.1 Shinella sp. G-2
GCAGCTCGTCGCGGCGCTCCATTCCTTCGTCGGCCTTGCCGCCGTCTTCATCGGCTTCAACGCGCATATCGAGGCGGCGCATGTCGCCGGTCTCGACGAGGCCGCCCGCTCCGCGCTGACCGGGTTTGCGGCGATCCTCGCCCACAAGGAGCCGGTCGAATTGTCTATCATGAAGGTCGAGGTCTTCCTCGGCGTCTTCATCGGCGCCGTCACCTTCACCGGGTCGGTCATCGCCTTCGGCAAACTCGCCGGCAAGGTGGACGGCAAGGCGAAGAAGCTGCCCGGCGGCCATGCGCTCAATGCCGGCGCGGCGCTGCTTTCGCTTCTCCTGCTCATCCTCTACGTGAATGGCGCCGGCGCGTGGACGCTCATCCTGATGACGCTCGCCGCCTTCTTCATCGGCTATCACCTGATCATGGGCATCGGCGGCGCCGACATGCCTGTCGTGGTCTCCATGCTGAACAGCTATTCCGGCTGGGCGGCCGCCGCCATCGGCTTCACGCTGGGCAACGACCTTCTCATCGTCACCGGCGCGCTGGTCGGCTCCTCGGGTGCGATCCTCTCCTACATCATGTGCAAGGCGATGAACCGTTCGTTCATCTCGGTCATCCTCGGCGGCTTCGGCGGGACGACGGGTCCGGCGATGGAAATCACCGGCGAGCAGGTGGCGATCGATTCGGAAGGCGTCGCCGCCGCGCTCAACGATGCCGACAGCATCATCATCGTGCCGGGCTACGGCATGGCGGTGGCGCAGGCCCAGCAGTCGGTCTCCGAACTGACGCGCAAGCTGCGCGCGGCCGGCAAGACCGTGCGCTTCGCCATCCACCCCGTTGCCGGCCGCCTGCCGGGCCACATGAACGTGCTGCTCGCCGAGGCCAAGGTGCCCTACGACATCGTTCTGGAAATGGACGAGATCAACGAGGACTTCCCGAACACGGACGTCGTCATCGTCATCGGCTCGAACGACATCGTCAATCCGGCCGCCCAGGAAGACCCGAACTCACCGATCGCCGGCATGCCGGTGCTGGAAGTGTGGAAGGCCAAGCAGGTGTTCGTCTCCAAGCGCGGCCAGGGCACCGGCTATTCCGGCATCGAGAACCCGCTGTTCTACAAGGACAACACGCGCATGTTCTACGGTGACGCCAAGAAGAGCCTCGATCAGCTCCTGCCGTCCATCGCCTGACGGAAGACGGGCAACCGGCGGACGGCCGGCGCCAAGCCGGTCGTCATGAAAAATGCCCCCGCAGCGGCTGCTGCGGGGGCGTTCGCATGTCAGGGGCAAGGCTGCTTACCGCAGCCCCTTCGCCCGGTCCCAGGCCTGCGACCACATCTTCAGGGCCTTCTGGCTCAGCGCCTTGGGAAGGTGCAGCCGCTTCTGCGCCTCCTCGGAAGGATAGAGGTCGGCATTGGAGCGGAGCTTTTCGTCAAGCAGCGGGAGTGCGGCCCTGTTGGCGGTCGAAAAGCCCGTTTCCGTGGCGGCCACTGCGGCGATTTCCGGCCGCAGGAAGAAGTCGATGAAGGCATGCGCGGCCTCCGGATGCGCCGCATTGGCCGGAACGGCGAGCACGTCGGCCCAGACGAGATTGCCTTCCTTGGCGAGGCGGTAGGTGATGGTGAAGGGCTTGCCCGCCTCCTTCGCCCGGCTGCTGGCGATCAGCATGTCGCCGGAAAACCCGATGGCGAGGCAAAGGCCGCCGTCGGCGAGATCGTTGACATAGCTGGAGCTGTGGAACTTGCGCACATAGGGGCGAACCTTCGCGACGACCTCCACCGCCTTTTCAAGCTCGTCCCTGTCGGTCGTGTCGGGGTCCAGCCCCAGATAGATCAGCGCCAGGCCCAGCACCTGTTCGGCATCATCCAGCATGCCGACGCCGCAGGAGGCGAACTTTTCAACGATGGCGGGATCGAAGACCATGCGCAGCGAATCGACCGGCGCGTCCGGCATGATCGCCTGAACCTTCTCCACATTGTAGCCGACGCCGGTGGTGCCCCACATCCACGGCACGTTATGGGCGTTGCCGGGATCGACGCTTTCCCCGCGTGCAAGGGCCGCCGGATCGAGGTTGCCGAGATTGGGCAGGCGGGCGGGGTCGAGCGGCGCCCAGACGCCGACCGGCAGCTGGCGCAGGAAATGCGGGGAAAGGTTGACGGTCACGAGGTCGTAACCGGACTTCCCCGTCAGCATCTTCGTCTCCACGATATCGTTGGAATCGAAGAGATCGTAGGAGACCTTGATGCCCGTCTCCTTCTCGAACGCGGCGATGGACTGCGCGCTGAAATAGGATTCCCAGGAATAGAGGTAGAGCACCTTTTCTTCCGCCCCCGCGGGGGCCGCAAAAAGGCATGCCGTCGCAAGCGCGAGCCAGCGTTTCATCGTCTTTCTCCGTTGCTGTTGGTGGGGTGGTATCGGGCCGTTTACAGCGGCTGTTCCTGTGTAATGCAGTGGATCGCGCCGCCGGCGGGAACGACCGCGCCGACATCGACGGTCACGATGCGCCGGTCCGGGAAGGCGCGGGCTACGGCCGCCTTGGCCTCTTCGCCGGAGGGCGTGCCGTAGGTCGGCATCACCACGCCACCATTGGTCAGCGCGAAATTGATGTAGGAGCGGGCGAAGACCTCGCTGGTCGCTTCCACGTCATAGGCCTCGGGAATGGGAATGACCTCGAAACTGCGGCCGCGCGCGTCCGTCTGGCTGGCGAGCGCTGCCAGATTGTCGGCGAGGATGCGCCCGTGCAGGTCGTTCGGGTCGGGATTGTATTCGAACATCACGACGCCCGGGCGCACGAAGCAGCACATGCCGTCGACATGGCCGTCCGTCTCCAGATCGAGCGGATCGCCGGGCAGCCAGACCACCTTTTCAAGGCCGAGCATGCGCAGAAGCTCCGTTTCCACCCAGGCCTTGGACAGGCCGGGATTGCGATTGGGATGAAGCAGGCTCGTCTCGGTGACGATGAGCGTGCCGTCGCCGTCACAGGCGAGCGATCCGCCCTCGCAATGGAGGAAGGACTGAAAGATGTCCGCCTGTTGATGGGCGAGCACGCGGCCGGCGAGCGCATCGTCGGCGTCGAAGGGCGCGTGTTTTTCGCCCCAGGCATTGAACCGCCAGGAGACGCCGGCAAGGCCGCCATCGTCGCGCTTCAGGAAGGTCGGGCCGGAATCGCGGATCCAACAATCGTCGATCGGCAGGGCGACGACCTCGATGCCGGCACCGAGGCGGGCGCGGGCGCTTTCGGCGTGATCGGGATGGGCGACCATGCTGACGGGCTCGAAACCGGCGATGGCATGGGCGACCTCGACATAGGCCTCTCGCATGGCCGCAAGGCGCGAGCCATAGAGATCCTTGCGGTGCGGCCAGGCCATCCACGTCCTGGCATGCGGCTCGAATTCGCCCGGACGGCGCAGTTTCACATGCGGCCGCGGTCCCGTCTTCCTATCCATGATTGACTCCTATTCATGTATGGCGCTCATTATTGGCGGCGAAGAAGCGCGATACAAACGAGAAGCATTCCTGCTGAAAATGAATGGAATTCATGAATGGTGCGGTTTCGGCATATTCCCCCGACCCAGTTCCTGAAGGGTTTCGAGGCGGCCGCGCGGCTTGAAAGCTTCAGCCGTGCGGCGGAGGAAGTGGGGCTGACGCAGTCGGCCATCAGCCACCAGATGCGCCTTCTCGAAGGACTGATCGGACAGCCGCTTTTCCTGCGCATCGGTCGGGAGGTGCGGCTGACGGATGCCGGACGCGACTACCATCGCACCGTGCGGCGCTGCCTCGACCTTCTGGAAGAGGGCTATCGTCGACTGGAGCCCTATCGCAAGCCCGGCAGCGTCGTCATCTATGCGCCACGCGATTTCACCCGTCGCTGGCTGCTGCCGCGTCTGCCGGCTTTGAAGGCGGCCGCACCGGCCTGCGAGCCCTGGCTCGACACCAGCGGCTTGCCGGTGGATTTCGAGACGATGGAGGTGGATATCGCGGTGATCCATGCGGCCGAGCCGCCTGTGGGGTGCGAAAGCCTTCTCATCGCTCGCGATCGTCTCTCCCCCGTCGCCGATCCCGCCGGCGCCCGCGCCTTGCGGCAGCCCGCCGATCTTCTGGCGGCATCCCTGATCCACGAGGAGGGGCCAGTCGGCTGGGCCGAATGGTTCGCGCAGGCGGACGTCGATGCCGGCATGATCTGGAAGGGCACGAATTACAGCGACGGCGACATCGCCCTTGCCGCCGCCGAGCTGGGGCAGGGCATCGCCCTTGCCAGCCTGTTTCTCGCCGGAGCGGCGCTTGCCGCCGGCACGCTGGTCCAGCCGTTTACCACGACCGTCGCCTCCGGCCTCGGCTGGTATGCCCTTTCGAACACGGACCGGCTTTCGGACACGGACACGCAGGAGACCTGGCGCTGGCTGGAGCAGATGCAGGAAAAGGAATAGGCAATCACGGCGTCACGCTAGAACAATTCCGGTTCACCGGAATTGTTCTAGGCTCTTGTTTTGGAAGCGTTCTTAGACGCCGACGCGATGCCGCCTCGGCTGGAAATATTCTAGCCTTGCAAGGCCGCCGCAGGAGACCGGTCGCGCGTTTCGAGCAGCCCGTCCAGCCAGTCGCTGCGCATCTCCGGCACGGAGGAGAGCAGCAGTTCCGTATAGGGGTGGTAGGGCGGCGAAAAGATCTTCTGCGTCTCGCCATAGGCGACGACTTCGCCCTTGCGCATGACGGCGACCTGGTTGGCGATGCGCCGCACGGTGCCGAGATCGTGGGTGATGAAGAGGTAGGCAAGGCCCAGCGTCTCCTGCAGCTTGCGCAGAAGATTGAGGATGTCTTCGGCCACCAGCGGATCGAGGGCGGAGACGACCTCGTCGCAGATGACGATGTCGGGTTCGGCCGCCAGCGCGCGGGCAATGCAAACGCGCTGCTTCTGGCCGCCCGAGAGTTCCGGCGGCTTGCGCAGGAGATAGCTCTCCGGAAGCTCGATCTGGCGCAGCAGGTCGACAACCCGCTCGCGGACCTCCTTCCTGGATTTGCCGAGATAGAATTCGATCGGCCGGCCGATGATCTCCAGCAGCGTCTGCTTCGGGTTCAGCGCGAGATCCGGAATCTGGTAGATCATCTGGATGCGGCGCAGCGTATCGCGTGAGCGGGCATGCAGCGCCGGCGGAAGCGTTTCGCCCTTGAAGAGAATGTCGCCGCTCTCGCGCGGCAGGAGGCCGACGACGACACGCGCCAGCGTGCTCTTGCCGGAGCCGGATTCCCCGACGATGGCAAGCGTTTCGCCCCGCTTCAGATCGAGGCTGACATCGCTGACCGCACGGGTGAGGCCGCTATAGCTTGCCGCGACGGCCGTCAGGCTGAGGACCGGCTTTTCACCGGCGTGACTGTCGGTCACGAAATGCCCGGTCATGGCCGCGTTGCGTTCGGCGACGAGCCGCTTCGTATAGTCCTCCTGCGGGTTCTGCAGGATGTTGTCCGCTGCGCCGGTCTCGACCATCTTGCCGTGCCGGAGAACCATGATGCGATCGGCGATCTGGGCGACGACGGCGAGGTCGTGGGTGATGTAGAGCGCGGCCGTGCCGCGTTCGCGGATGAGCTTGCGGAAGGCGGCGAGCACTTCCACCTGGGTGGTGACGTCGAGCGCGGTCGTGGGTTCGTCGAAGACGAGCAGGTCGGGCTCGGCGATCATCGCCATGGCGGCCATGGCGCGCTGCAACTGGCCACCGGAGGCCTGGTGCGGGTAGCGGTTGCCGAAGGTCTCGGGGTCGGGCAGTTCCAGCGAGCGGAAGAGGGCGGCGGCGCGCGCCTTCGCGGCGGCCTTGCTCATCAGCTTGTGGCGGACCGCCACCTCGCAGACCTGTCGGCCGATGGTTAGGGCCGGATTGAACGAGGCGGCGGCACTCTGCGCGATATAGGCGATCCGCGCGCCGCGCAGCGACCGGCTCTCGGCGTCGGAAAGGCCGCGCAGGTCGCGTCCGTCGAAGAGGATCCTGCCGGCGGTGATCGCGCAGCCCGGCCGTGTGAAGTTCATGCTGGAAAGGCCGAGGGTGGATTTGCCCGCGCCCGATTCCCCGATCAGCCCCAGAACTTCGCCGCGCTTCAGGGTGAAGCTGGCATTCTCCACCAGAACCGAGCGGGCGCCGGAGGCGGCGATGGCCTCGATGCGCAGGCCCTCGATTTCGAGCAGCGTCGTGTCTTTTTGCCTGTCTGTCATGGGAGCCTCAGTGCTCGGCTGCGCTTGTGGAGGTCAGCCAGTCGACCAGGAGGTTGATCCCGATCGTCAGGAGGGCGATGGCGCCGGCGGGATAGAAGACGGTCGGCACGCCCAGCATGATCATGGTCGAATAGTCCTTCACCATGCTGCCCCAGTCGGCATAGGGCGGCTGGATGCCGAGGCCGAGGAAGCTGAGGGCGGAGATGAAGAGGAAAGTGAAGCAGAAACGCAGGCCGAATTCGGCGACAAGCGGCATCAGCGCATTCGGCAGAACCTCCCGGCGCACGATCCACCACAGCCCTTCGCCGCGCAGCCGCGCCGCCTCCACGAAATCGAGCGCGACGATGTTCATCGCCAGCGCCCGGCTGACACGGAAGATGCGGGTGGCGTCGAGAATGCAGATGGTCACCACCAGCACGACGAGGTCCGTTCCCAACACCGACAGGACGACCATGGCGAAGATCAGCGCGGGCATCGAGAGGAGAAGATCGACGATGCGCGAGAGGATCATGTCCGCCGTCCTGCCGAGCACGGCGGCGGAAAAGCCGCTAAAGACGCCGAGCGAGAAGGACAGGGACGTGATGAGCAGCGAAAGGCCGAGCGACAGGCGCGCGCCGTAGAGCAGGCGGGTGAGCACGTCGCGGCCGAGATTGTCGAGGCCGAGCCAGTGTTCGGCGCTCGATCCGGCCCAGGCGCGACCGACGACCTCGGCCTCCGGATAGGGGGCGATGACGGGCACCAGGATCGCCGCGAGCACGTTGACGACGACGATGGCGAGCCCGACCTGCGCCTTCAGGGGCATGTTATGACCGAACAGCCGCATGGATCACCTCGGATGCCGCAAACGCGGATTGCTGACGATCGCCAGGATGTCGGCAACCATGTTGAGGGTGATGAAGACGGTCGCGAAGATGAGGCCGCAAGCCTGAACGACGGGAACGTCGCGCTTGGAAACCGCATCCACCATCGACTGTCCGAGGCCCGGATAGACGAACACCACCTCGATGACCACGACGCCGACGATGAGATAGGCGAGGTTGAGGGCGATGACGTTGATGATCGGCGCCAGCGCGTTGGGCAGGGCATGTTCGACGACGACACGCCATTTCGGCAGGCCCTTGAGAAGGGCCATCTCGATATAGGGGCTGGACATGACGGAAATGACCGAGGCCCGCGTCATGCGCATCATATGCGCGACGATGACGAGCACCAGCGTCAGCATCGGCAGGAATGTCATGTAGAGCCGCTCGACCAGCGAGGTCTCGGGCGTCACGCTTGCCAGAACCGGGAAGAGACCCCACTGCACGGCCGCCCATTTGATCAGCAGGTAGCCAAGGAAATATTCCGGCAGCGAAATGGCGAGCAGGGTTATCGCATTGGCCGTGCTGTCGAAGAGGCTGCCCTGCCATGCCGCGGCGGCGACGCCGAGGCCCACGGCAAGCGGGACGGCGATGGCCGCGGCATAGAGCGCCAGGAACAGCGTGTTGTAGAGGCGGGGCGCCAGATCCTCGGCGACGTCCCGCCGGTTGACGAGGGACGTGCCGAGATCGCCGTGCAGCGCATTGCCGAGCCATTCGGTGTACCGTTCCACGGCCGGGCGGTCGAGGCCCAGCTCCTGGCGCAGCGCCGCGACGGTTTCGGGGGTCGCATTGTTCTGCAGCACCGCCTGGGCCAGATCCCCGGGAAGGATCTGGGTGCCGGCGAAGATCAGCACGGATGCGGCCCATAAGGTCATCAGCCCGAGCGCTGTTCGCCTTGCCACGAGATTGAACACAATTCCCCCCTGTCGTTGCTTTCGAGCCCGGCCGGATCAGGCGTCGAGCCAGACCTTCTCGCAAAGACGGCCATTGTTGAGGTCGAACTGCGTGTGCGGCGTGTGCCCCTTAACATGCGCGCGATGTGCGTCCAGCCAGTCGGAGAAGACGGGGATGAGGGCGCCGCCGTCATCGGACAGCATGGTCTGCATGTCGCCGATGATCGTCTTGCGCTTGGCCTCGTCCACCTCGGCCTTGGCCGCCTTCAGGAGCTGGTCGAAGCTGTCGTTCTTCCAGTGTGTCTCGTTCCAGTTCGCGCCGGAATAGTAGGCGGAGGCAAGCATGTCCGTGGCGGAAGCGCGGCCGGCCCAGTAGGAGGTGCAGAACGGCGCCTTCAGCCAGACATTGCTCCAGAAGCCGTCATGCGGTTCCTTCTTCACGTCCACGGTGATGCCGGCCTTCGCAGCCGACGCCTGGAAGAGCACGCTCATGTCGACCGCGCCGACATAGGCGGCGTCGGAGGCCGAAAGCGTGATGGCCGTGTCGCCGAGGCCCGACTTCTTCAGGTGGAACTTCGCCTTGTCGAGGTCGAAGGCCCGCTGCGGAAGGGCAGCATTGAAATAGGGGTCGGAAACCGGGATCGGATGGTCGTTGCCGATACGGCCGAAGCCGTTGAACAGCGCGTTCAGGATCTGCTCGCGGTCGCAGGCATATTTCAGCGCGAGGCGGAAATCGGCATTGTTGAACGGCGCGGCATCGATCTGCATCGCCATGATGGTGTGCCAGCCGCCCGGGGCCTGCACCAGTTCGATGCCCGGCGCATTGCGGAATAGATCGACGGCGCGCTTGTCGACGTCGTTGATCACGTCGACCTGGCCGGCAACGAGGGCGTTCATGCGCTGGACGATGTCGTTGACGACGGTGATCTCGATACGCTCGACATTGCCGCGATCCGTCTTCCAGTAGCTGCCGACATTGCGCAGCACGCAGCGCACGCCCGGATCGAAGCTCTCGACGGTGAAGGCGCCGGTGCCGACGGGCTTGGCCCAATCGGCAAAGCCTTCCGGCACGACCAGCAGGTGATAGTCGGCAAGGGCGTAGTGGAGGTCGACGTCGGAGCCGGACAGCACGACCTTGATCTGGTGCGTGCCGAGCTTCTTGACCTCGGCGACATGCTTGAGGCCGCCGGCTGCGGCCGACTTGCTATTCTCGCCGAGATGCAGGGAGAGGGAGTAGATCACGTCGTCGGCGGTCATTTCCTTCCCGTTGTGGAAGGTGATGCCCTTGCGGACGTTGAAGGTCCATTCCTTGGCCTCGGCGCCGATTTCCCAGCTTTCCAGCAGTTCCGGCTGCGGCACGCCCTTGTCGTCGATTTCGATCAGGCCGTTCATGACGGCGTAGCCGACGAGAAGCGGCACGGCGTTGGAATAGGAGGTGGGGTTCAGCGTGTCGGTGGTGCTGCCGCCGCGCATGCCGATGCGCAGGGTTCCACCCTTCTTGGGCGTTTCCTGCGCGAAGGCGGAGCGCGCCAGAAGGGGCGTCGCCGCTGCGGACAGGCCGAAGGCGGCGGCGGTTTTCATGAAGTCGCGCCGGGATTGCTGACCGATCAGTTTCATTCCATGTCCTCCCATGTTCATCTGTCTTGCGGGGGCGTCCGCGTCAAGCGAGCGCCGCCTTGAGGTCGTAGATAAGGTCCGTTGCGGCTTCCACTCCCACGGAAAGCCGCAACAGGCCGGGTTCGATATGCGAGTCGGGACCTTCGATCGCGCCGCGCCGTTCGATGAGGCTCTCGACGCCGCCGAGCGAGGTCGCTGGCTTGAAGATACGGGTGCGTGTCATGACGCGCTCGGCGGCTGCAGCCCCGCCGCGCACGACGATCGACACCATGCCGCCGAAGCCGCCGGTCATCTGGCGCGTGGCGAGTGCATGCCCCGGATGGGTCGGCAGGCCGGGATAGAAGACGGCTTCGACGTCGGGATGGTCGCTGCAGGCTTCCGCGATGGCCATGGCCGTCTCGCTTGCCCGTGCGACGCGCAGGTGCAGCGTGCGCATGCCGCGCATCAGAAGCGCGGCGGGAAACTGGCCGAGAATGCCGCCGTGATAGTCGCGGTTGAAACAGACGCGCTCCCAGAAATCGTCTTTCGCCGCCGTCAGGGCGGCGCCTGCCAGCACGTCGCTGTGGCCGTTCAGATATTTGGTGGCGGAATGCACGACGATATCGGCGCCGAAGGCGAGCGGCCGCGTCAGCAGCGGCGTCGCCACCGTGTTGTCCACGACGAGCCGCGCGCCGGCGGCATGGGCGATGTCGGAAAGCGCTGCGAGATCGTAGAGATACCAATGCGGATTGGAGGGCGTTTCGGCCCAGACGATCGTCGTGGTCCCCGGAATGACCGCCGCCCGGACCTGGTCGAGGTCGGTCATGTCGACATGGTCGATGCGGATGTTCCAATGGCTGGAGCAGTGCTTCAGCCAGGTGCGCATGCCGTGGTACATGTCGATGGGGAAGATGCAGTGCGCGCCGGGCTTCTGCGCCAGGATCACGGCGCTCATGGCCGACATGCCCGAACTGAAGAGACGGCAGTCCGCAGCGCCTTCCAGCGCTTTCAGCGTCGCCTCGGGCTGCTCGAGGCCCGGATAGCCATAGCGGCTGTAGCTCCAGCCGGTTTCGGAATAGCCTTCCGGCGGGCGCAGGAAGGTGGTCGCGAGATGGATGGGCGAAACGACGGCGCCCGTCGGATCATGCGCGTCGCAGATGCCTTGGGCGAGGATCGTATCGGGAATGTATTGAGCCATGCGAGCCGTCATCGAGCCTTGAAGATGCCGGGAACATCGCGCTTGCGGCCCCCTTCCTTCGGCGAGTATGGCACCCTTCCTTTTGATGGATTTCTCGTTCTCGGTGGCGACGGCGAGAAAATTATAACCGCGGGGCGGTTGCCGCGCATAAATCTCTCGCGCCGCCGCGAAAGGCTTGCCTTGCGGTCGCAAAGGGTTTCCCCTACAGCACAGACGTTGTTTGGAGCGCCGGATGTCCTCGTCGAAAGTGAGCCTCGATCGTATCGATCGCAAGCTGCTCAACCTGTTGCAGCAGTCCAGCATGCTCACCTTCCAGCAGCTTGCGGACCGGGTCGGTATCTCCCAACCCGCCTGCCATCGCCGTATCCACCGTCTGCGCGATGCCGGCGTGATCGCCGGGGACGTCTCGCTCGTCAATCCCGCCTATGCCGAACGGAAAATGGCGATCTGGATCGAGATGTCCCTTTCGTCGCATGAACTGAAAATGTTCAACGAGCTGATCGAGATGCTTCGGACCTCGCCCTATGTCTCGTGCTGCGACGTCATCACCGGCGATACGGATATTCTTGCCTGCATCACCGTCGCCGATATGGACGAATTCCGTGAAGTCACCCGTGAATTCATGCGCAGATGCCCGATCATCAAGACCTATCGTTCGATCACCGTGGCCCAGCGCGTGAAGCTGAACCCCGTCTATCTGTTCGATGAGACCTGACCGGTCAGACCTAAGTCCGGGCAAGATCGGACGATAGGCCCGATGGCGCGAGGGAAAGGTCCGGCGCCCTCGGCGAGCGAAGACAGGAGCGGGGAGGGCGTGTAAAACAGGGCATTCGAGCCCGGGCGATTTCCCGCTCGCCTGTGAGAGACCGATGGACCGCACACCGCCGAAGGAGACTTCCCTCACCATGCGCCGCATGTCGTTTTCCGCCGCTGTCTGCCTCCTCGCAATTCTGACGCCCGTATCGCTGGGACTGTCCCAGTCCGGCCTCACCCTTTCCATCGATGCTGCCCATGCCAAGAACGGGAACGGGGGCGGCAATGGCGGCGGAAACGGCGGCGGCAACGGTGGGAACAGCGGAGGCGGCGGAGGTGGCAACGGCAATAGTGGCAACAGCGGCAAGGAAAAGAGCAACGAGGGTCGCTCTTCCGGTAAGTCCGGTGCTGCTGGAAAGGCCACGGGCGCGGCAAGCGTCGCCGATGATGCCGCAGCGCCCGATGTCAGCGTTCGCCACAAGCGCGGCATCACGGAAGCGATCGTGAAGGGCCGTTATGTCATGAAGGATGCGCGTGGCCGCACCATCGCGAACCGGCCGGCGACATCGGCCGACCGGCGCAGGATCGTCAATCTTCTCGATTGAGGCTCATGCCTCCCGCGCGTCGCGCAGCGCCATGGCCGCTTCCGTGCGGTTGGCGACGCCGAGCTTGGTCAGGATCTGCGTCATGTGATGCTTGACGGTCTTTTCCTGCAGGTCGAGTTCAATGGCGACGTGCTTGTTGCTCATGCCCATGGCGACGCGTTCCAGCACCTGCCTCTCCCGTGGCGTGAGGCCGGCGACGAGGGCCGACTTGCTCGGCGTCGCCTGGCCGCGCGCGGTGATCAGCTTGGCCGAAAGGGTCGGCGCGACATAGCTTTCCCCCGAAGCGACGGTCCGGATCGCGTCGGCCAGCGCCCGCGCACCGACACCCTTGAGGATATAGCCCGCCGCACCGCGCTCCAGCGCCGCCGTCACGTCTTCGCTCGTTTCGGATACCGTCAGCATGACGATCTTCTGCGCCGGCGCTATCTTCAGGATGGCGGGGATGGCTTCCAGCCCGCTGCCGGGCATGGAGATGTCCATCAGAAGAATATCCGGCCGCAAGGTCTCGGCGATGCGGATCGCATCCGCGCTGGAGCTGCCTTCGGCGACGATCTCGAAGCCGTCGATCTCCGACAGGCTGCGGGTCACGCCCTCGCGGAACAGCGGATGATCGTCCACCACCGCCATCCGTATCATTCTCGTCATCTCGTTTCCTCGATGCTGGCCGTCATGCGCGCGATGGTGCCTTTCGCGGATGTGGCGATTTCAAATGTTCCGCCAAGACTTTCGATCCTTTCCCTGAGACCTGCAAGACCCAGGCTGGTGGGACGGATGCTGCCGGGCTCGAAACCGGGCCCGCTGTCGGCCACCTCGATGACGAGCTGCCCGTCTTCCATCCGCTGCGCAACCCGTTGTCCCCGTCCGCCGCCGTGGCGGAATGCGTTGTTCAGGGTTTCCTGCACGAAGCGGTAGATGCAGATCTTGATGGCGGGTGAAATCCGTTCCGGTGGGCCGGAAAGGGTGAGATCCACCTCGGATCCCGTGCGCTGCCGGTGCGCGGCAACACTCTGCTGCAGAAGATCGGAAAGGCCCGCCGCCTCGATCTGCGGCAGGACCAGACCGCCGCAGATCGTGCGGATTTCCCGCATGGCCTCGTCGAGGCTCTGCTTGATCGCGTCGACTTCCCGTTCGCGCGTCGCTTCCGGCGTCGCGGCGCTTCGCAGTGCCGTGCTGTCCAGGCGGAGCGAGGCGTAGGCGACGAGTTGGGCCGGCCCGTCATGCAGGTCGGCGCCGATGCGGCGAAGATAACTTTCGTTGAAGGCCGTTGCGCGCTGCGAGGCGCGTTGCACCCGGCCGCGCAACATCTCGTTCTGCGCCAGGAGTTCGGACAGGTCGTCGACGCGCTGGCTGAGCGCATGGCGTTGCTGTTCGATGGTCCGGCTGCCGCGCAGCACGATCACCGAGAGCAGCACGAAAAAGGCGAGCGTGAAGGCGGCGACGGCAAGCCAGGTGTGCAGGCGCGCGCGCCACAGGCTCTGCTGGAAATCGTCGGCGACCTCGTGGAATTCGGAAACGGCGACGACCTCGCCCGACCAGGGTTGCAGGACCGGATTGTAGATCTTCAGCACCGGCCGGTCGTTTGCGTCCGATGTCTCGAAGCGGGCCATCATCTGACCGGAAAAGGCGGTTTGCAGGGCCTCGTCGAGGGCGCGCCGGGTTCCGGTCACGGAGGGATCGTCGGCGTAGAGAACGGTTCCGTCCGCGCGCCACAGGCGGAAGAGGAGGAGGCGCTTGCCGAGGGCGCCCTGTCCCAGCGTTTCGTCGAGCGCCCGCGTCGTCGTGTCGTCCAGCACCTCGTTGCGCTGCATGTCCGGCAGGATCGGCGCGATGACGCTGTCGACATAAAGGGCGGTCGTGGCCGCGGCATTGCTTGTCACCACCTCTTCGATGCGACCGGAAAGAAAGGCCCCGATCGCCACCATGGCGCAGACCGAAACGATCCCGCCCATCGTCAGGAACTGCCTGGCGAGGGATTGGGAATTCCAGCGGGAAAGGACGTCTGAGGCGCGCACCGGAGGCTCTCGATCGATGCCGGCTGCGCGGCAACAAGGACGCGAAGGACGCTAGGGGAGCGGGGCCGCGCTGGCAAGCCGGTCCCGGCTCTATCCGCCGGGAAAGCACTGCCGGGGGACCTTTGATGCATGGTCCCCGGACTTAGGTCCTAACCCCGGCCGAAATGGTCGGGGGACGGTGTCACGGCCGCCGGGTGCCCACTATCGTTCCCCCAATCGGTTCGCTTCGCCGTTCGGGAAAGGCGAGCCATGCGCAAAAGCAAGGAGGCCCTCATGGCTATCAAGACAACCATCGCCCGGAGCATTCTGGCACTGACGCTCGCAACCACACCGCTCGCCGCCGGCCTCACCGGCATGGCGGGTATTGCCCACGCGAAGGGCGGCAATGGCGGCGGCGGCGATCATGGCGGCGGCTCCGGTCAGGGCAAATCCTCGAGCGGTGCGGAGAAGGAGCGCGGCAACAGCCGCGAGAAATCCCATCGCGGCAAGTCCGGCGAAGCCCATGCTGCGAAGGCCGCGCGGACCGAGACCGGCAGCCGCCATGCGCCGGGACTGCGCTCTCTCAATCGCAATTTCCACGCCTATCTCAACTCGAACGATCCGCGCATGACGGCCATCGCCGCCTACGCAGTCGCCTATGCCGAGTTTGAAGCGGCGAACGGCGTCGATGTGGAGCCGACCGATCCGGCGCTCGGCGACGAAGCGCTGCGTGACGCGCTGGCCGGTTTCACCAAGGATGGTGTGGTGACGGACGCGATGGTCGATGAGGCCAAGTCCATTCTCGGCGTCGGCGACGAGGTCGGCAAGATCGACCAGATCCGCGAGACGCTTCCGGAAACGGACACGGAAACCGCCGAGTAACACCGAAAAGGCAACCGCCGCGCAAGCGGTTGCCCATCGGCGAGGGGGCTGCCGCAAGACATGGACACCAACGCGCACACCGCCGATCTGGTCGACTGGGCGATCAAGCACAGCCGTATCGGCTTTTCGCTCCAGACGGTCACCACGGTCGCCGATGCCGGTGAAACGCTCTATGCGGAATGCCTCGGCCGCATCGTCCTGCCGCGCGGGCTGGTCCTGACGGCCGAGGAGTTTGTCGAGGACCTGGAGATGAGCGGGCGCACCGCCGCCTATGACCGGCATATGCTGTCGCTTGCCGCCGAGTGGCTTGCGCATCATCCGGACGGCGTGCTGGGCTGCGATGTCAACGTGAGCAGCATTCTGGACGAACGCGACTGCGGGCTGATGCTCGATCTCCTGAAGGCGCAACAGCCGTTTGCCGGCCGGCTCATTCTCGAATTGACGATAAACCGGCCGATCGGCACGCTCGCCATCGTCAAGACCTTCTGCCGCGAGGCGGCCGCCCTCGGCTACAGGATCGCGCTCGACCGTTTCGGGGTCGACCATTCGCCGGCCGAAACGCTTCTTGCCCACGCCTTCGATATCGTGAAGATCGATTCCGTCTTTCCGGTCGTTGCTCACGACCGGCCGTTCCGGCCGCTCTACCAACTGGTCGGCTTCGCCCTGGCCGCCGCGCCGCTCGTCGTCGTCGCCGGCGTCGAGACCTATGCGCAGCTCGATGTCGCCCATATGGCGGGTGCGACCCATGTCCAGGGCTTTCTCCTGTCGGAGCCGACGCTTGCACCCGTCTTCGGTTATGGCGCGTCGCTGTCGAGCGCCCCGCGGGGGCCGTTCGACGTCGTCCACTAGGCATTCCTGCCGAAGCGGAACCGCTTCGGCGTCGGGCAATGCGACGGAAAAGGCCGCGCGAATGCGCGGCCTCCCGGACCCTTGGCCTAGTGCTTCGGCGAAATGTCCCGCTTGAACCACTTGATGGCAAGGCGCGACAGGGTGCCGTCGGCAATGGCGGCGTTGATCGCGTCGTCGAACAGCGTCTTCAGTTCGGCATCGTCCTTGCGCAGGCCGACGGACTGGCCGCCGCCGAGCGGGCCGCCGGTGAACTCCGTGCCGGCGAAGGTCACCTGGTCGCCGCCGATCTTTTCGAGCGCCCGGTCGAGCGCGACGGGCGAGGCCATGACGCCGTCGACGCGGCCGGCTTCAAGATCGAGATCGTGCTGTTCGGTCGTCTTGTATTCGCGGAATTCGACGGTCGGGAAGAGCTCGGCCATGATTTGGCCTGCGGTCGTCGAGCCCTGGGCGCCGATCACCATGCCCTCCATGAAGGGCAGCATCTCGGCCGCGGCCGCCTTTGCGCCTTCCTTGTCCTTGCCCATGTCGACCTGCTTGCCGAGCGGCATCTTGGCGAGCGGCGAATCCTTGCGCACGAGGAAGGCGGCCGAGCCGGTGCCGTAGTTGCGCGAGAAGGCGATGACCTTCTCCCGCTCCTCGGTCTGCAGCATGCCGGCGACGATGGCGTCGAACTTGCCGGCATTGAGCGCCGGGATCAGGCCGTCCCAATCCTGCACGATGATGTCGCACTTGACCTTCATGCGCGGGCAGATGTCCTCGAGCATGTCGATCTCGTAGCCGGCAAGCTTGCCGCCGGCCTCCGTGAAGTTCCAGGGCGCATAGGCGCCTTCCGTCGCCACCGTGATGGTGCGCGTCGGTTCCTGCGCGAAGGCCGCGGATGCACCGAGTGCGATACCGAGCGCGGCGATGACTGTTTTACTGATTTTATTCAACATGTTGGCTGCTCCTCCTTGCCGATGTTTGAATGGCCGATTTCGAATGGAATTGTTTCAGGCGGCGACAAGCGCGCCGTTCCTGGCGACGGCGATGCCATTGCGGTAGACCGCGCGGCGTACGGGACGGGATGCGACGGCGTCGGCCCGTGTCTCGGCGGACACCAGAATGAAGGTGGCGGTGCAGCCGGGCTCCAGTCCGTAGTCTTCGAGCGCCATGGTGTTGGCGCCACCATAGGTGCACAGGTCGAGCGCCAGCTCGATGTGCACGTCGTTGATGAAGTCGTTACGCTGCGAGATGATGGCGGCGCGGTCGAGCATGTCGGCATTGCCGAAGGGCTGCCACGTGTCGCGCACGCCATCGCTGCCCGAGCAGATCCTTACGCCCATTTCGCTGAGGTCCAGCACCGGCGGGCGCGGGCTTGCCGCGCCGCCCTTGGTCATCAGGTGCACGCCGGCGTCCGCCATCATGCCGGCGAGCCGCGCCAGCGGCTTGTCGGCCAGCATGCCGAGGCAGAAGCCGTGGCTGACCGTGACGCGATCCGCCATGCCGAGCGCCCTGGTGCGTTCCACGATGAGTTCGATGGCGAAGACGCCGAGCGCGTCGGGCTCGTGCAGGTGAATGTCGACCGGCTTGCCGTAGCGTTCGGCCATGGCGAAGACGGTGTCAAGATGGCCCTTGGGGTCGCGGTCGACGCCCGACGGGTCGAGGCCGCCCACCACGTCCGCGCCTTCACGCATCGCCCTGTCCATCAGTTCGACCGTGCCGGGGCGGATCAGCATGCCGCTCTGGGGAAAGGCGACGATCTCGATGTCGACGATATCGCGGTAGCGTTCACGCGAGGCGAGCACGCCTTGGAGGCCGGCGAGGCCGTATTCCGTGTCGATATCGACATGGGTGCGGATATGGCATGTGCCGTTGGCGACGGAGCGCTCGATCTGCACGGCCGACTGGCGTGCGGGGTCGATGCCGAGTTCGCGCTTCATCAGGCGCTCGTTCTCGATGAGATCGATCAGCTCGAGACCGACATCATTGCGGTACCAGGGCATGCCGAGCAGCGTCTTGTCGAGATGGGTATGAGCATCGACGAGGCCGGGGAGCATGAGAAGGCTTTCGCCGTCGACGACGGACAAACCCGCCACGGCAGGCTGCGCGCCATGCGGAAGAATTTCGGCGATCCGCCCGCCGCGGATCACCACGTCGCTGGCCGCCGCTCCGTTGGGGCGCACATTGGTGAAAACAAAATCTGTCGACATCGGGTTTCTCCAGGGATCGGGATTTCAGCCGAAACGGCTCATGGCGTAGGGCGCGGGATCGGCGAAGGGCGTTTCGCCGGTCATCATTTCCGCCAGCAGCCGGCCTGTGGCCGGGCCGAGCGTCAGGCCGTGGTGGTTGTGGCCGAAGGCGAACCACAGGCCCTTGTGGCGCGGCGCCGGGCCGATGATCGGCCGCATGTCCGGCAGGCAGGGCCGCGCGCCCATCCACGGCGTCTGCTCGACGCGCCGGCCGAGCGGGAAGATCGCGCGGGCATGGGGTTCCGTCTGGTCCACCTGCACGGGGCTTGCCGCGTCGTCGCGGGCCGCAAATTCGATACCGGTCGTCAGGCGGATGCCGCGTGTCATGGGGGCGAGCAGATAACCGCGCTCCACGTCGACGACGGGATGGTTGAGCACGGCGTCGCCGGCCGGCTCGATGTGAACATGGTAGCCGCGCTTGACGGCAAGCGGGATGCGGTAGCCGAGCGGCTTGTAGATCGTGTCCGACCACGGCCCGAGGGCCACCACCGCCTCGCCGGCGGTGATGCGGCGACCATCCGCAAGGAGGCTCCAGCGGCCCGCCTGCGCTTCAAGGCCTGCCGCATCGCCGCGAACGATCGTGCCGCCCCGGCGCGTGAAGAGCGCGGCATAGTCCGCCACCAGCCCGCCGGGATCGGCAACGGTGGCGGGATCGAGCCAATGCACGGCCCCGGCAAAATGGCCGGTCAGATGCGGCTCGCGGGCGGAAAGCTCCTGCGGTCCGAGCAGGTCGTAGCGGATGCCGAACGCGTCCAGCGCGCGGGCGGCCTGCTTGGCGGCGGCAAAGGCCTTTTCGCTCCGGTAGGCTTCCACCCAGCCGGTCCGGCGCGCCCGGTGCGGAACGCCCGCTTCGCTCATCAGCGCCGTATGTTCGGTGACCGAACGCTCGATGAGCGGCAGCATGTCCGCGGCGGCGCGACGCAGCCGTCGGCTGGAGGATTCCAGCCAGAAGCGGGCCAGCCACGGCAGGACTTTCGGCAGGAAGGTCCAATGGAAACGCACATCGGCGGAGCGGTTCGTCGCATATTTCAGCAGCGTCGCGATTTCCCGCGGAAAGCCATAGGGAATGACGCTTGCCCGTTCGATCAGCCCGGCATTGCCATAGCTCGTTTCCTCGCCCGGAGCGCGGCGGTCGATCAGCACCACGGACTTGCCGCGCTTCTGCAGGTGCAACGCCACCGAAACGCCGATGATGCCGGCGCCGAGCACCAGCACATCCGCGTCGGATTGCTGGTTTTCCAAGGGGGAAAGTGGTCCGGGTGATTGAGACATGATGACAGTTTTCTGACTTTATTTTGCGTTGTGTTAATTATATAACATTACGGAAGGGCTTCCCGCCCGGTTGGCGGGCGGACGAAAGGCGACGGACAAACCATGCGGAACGGCAACTGGGTGGACGAAAGTTCGGTGCGGCAACGACTTGCCGTGGCTTCGACGGAGGCGACGGCCTCGGGCAAGGCGCTGGCGAATTTCATGCTGGCCCATATCGGCGACCTGCCCTTCGAGACCGCGCGCAGCCTCGCCGAGAAGGTGGGCGTCAGCGAATTGACGGTCGGCCGTTTCTGCCGGTCGATCGGCTACGATGGGTTCAAGGACCTCAAGGACCGGCTGAAGGACGACATCAGCGACAGCCCCTGGCTGCTCGGCGACCGGCTGAAGGACCTGCAGCAGAAGAGCGCCACCGACACGGCGCTGGCGCGCAGTCTCGAACTTGCCGTCGCCTCGGTCGTGCGCGTCTATGAATATGCCGAGACGGAGGCCTGGGATCGGGCGGCGCGGCGTATCGCCGGTGCGGACCGCGTCTTCGTTGCCGGTTTCCAGACCGAGCGCGGACTTGCCGAGGCCTTCGCCCATATGCTGCGTTACCTGCGGGACGAGGTGACGGTGGTTGATGTCGGCGGCGGCAATTTCGCCGAGGTGCTCCTGACCGATCCGGCCGGCTGCGCGCTCGTGCTGATCGACGCGCGGCGCTACTCGCACCAGTCCAAGCTGCTTGCCGCCATGGCGTCCGAGCGGGGCATGCCCGTCACCATCGTCACCGACCTCTACTGCGACTGGGCGGCGAGCCATGGCGACGAGGTCTTTGCCGTGCCGACGGACCTCAACCTCTTCTGGGACGCGACCTCCGGCATGTGGACGCTGCTGCAGCTTCTTCTCAACAGCGTCTTCGCCCATTGCGGCCCGTCCGTCGAGGCGCGGCTGAACGATGTCGCCGGCCTCTACGAGCGCTTCGTGGGCTATAGCCGCAGTCTGAAGTAGCGTCCTCATCCGCCTGTCTCAGCCGTGCGAGGAGATGAACTTGCGGAAGCGCTCGGAGCGCGGCGCGGTGAAGACGTCCGACGGCGCGCCGTCTTCCTCGATCTGGCCCTTGTGCAGGAAGATGACGCGGTTGGAGACGTCGCGAGCGAAGGCCATTTCATGGGTCACGACCAGCATGGTGCGTCCCTCGTCGGCCAGCGCCCGCATGACGCGCAGCACCTCGCCCACCAGTTCCGGATCGAGCGCCGAGGTCGGTTCGTCGAAGAGCATGACCTTCGGTTTCATGGCCAGGGCGCGGGCGATGGCGGCGCGCTGCTGCTGGCCGCCGGAAAGATGCGTCGGATAGAAGTCGCGCTTGTCGGCGATACCGACCTTGGCGAGCAGGTCGAGCGCCTCCTCGCGGCATTCCGCCTTCGGCCGTTTCTGCACGTAAACAGGGGCTTCCATGACGTTTTCGAGGATCGTCATGTGGGACCAGAGATTGAAGCTCTGGAACACCATGGCGACATTCGTGCACAGGCGGCTGAGCTGCCTGACATCCGCGGGCTGGCGGCCATGGCGGCCGTTCTTCAGGCGGATCGCCTCGCCCTCGATGTGGATCTCGCCGTCGGTCGGCACTTCCAGCATGTTGATGCAGCGAAGCATGGTCGACTTGCCGGAGCCCGAGGACCCGAGCACGGAAATAACCTCGCCCTCCTGCGCGTCGAAGGAAATGCCCTTCAGCACCTCCAGGGCGCCAAAACTCTTGCGCAGATTGCGGACGGAAACGGCAGGCGTGGTGGCGGCGGTCTCAGGCATGTTGCAGCGCAGCTCCGGGAGAGGCGGGTGTCGGGATGGGGCGAAGGTGCGGCGACAGCCGCCATTCGATGAACGCCACGAGGCGAGTGATGGCGAAGTTCAGCGCGAGATAGATGAGGCCCGCCACGATGAAGACTTCCAGGGCCCGGTAGGACTGGGAGATCAGCTTGGCGGCAAGGCCGGTGACCTCCAGCATGGTGATGACGGAGGCGAGCGAGGTCGCCTTGATCATCAGGATGATCTCGCTGGCATAGGCGGGCAGGGCCTGGCGCAGGGCGATGGGGAAGATGATGCGGCGATAGAGCAGCAGACCCCACATGCCGCTCGCCCGTGCCGCCTCGACCTGCTGGTGCGGCACGGCCTGCAGGCCGCCGCGCAGGATCTCGCTGGCATAGGCGGCGGTGTTGAGGCTGAGCGCGAAGATGGCGCACCAGTAGGGCTCGCGGAAGAAGCTCCAGAGGCCCCAGGCCTGCAGGGCCGGCCGGAACTGGCCGAGGCCGTAGTAGATGACGAACATCTGCACGAGCAGCGGCGTGCCGCGGAAGACGAAGACGTAGAACTGCGCGGTCCAGCCGAGCGGGCGGACGGGCGACAGGCGCATCAGTGTCAGCAAGACCGCCAGGATGCCGCCAAGAGCCGTGGAAACAAGGGCCAGATTGAGCGTGAGCGGCACGCCGGACAGAAGCTGCAGGAAGGTTTCGGAGAGAAAGGCGATGTCCATCATGCCCTCCTGACGCCACGCAGCGAGCGGGCTTCGGCCTGGCGGAAGAGATAGGAGGATGCGGCCGTGATCACGAGATAGAGCAGGGCGGCGGTGATGTAGAAGTCGAAGGGTCGGCTGGTGGAGCCGGCGGCTATCTGCGACTGGCGCAGCAGTTCGACGAGGCCGGTGACCGAGATGAGCGCCGATTCCTTCAGGACGAGCTGCCAGGTGTTGCCGAGACCGGGAATGGCGTAGCGCAGCACCTGCGGGGCGATGATGCGGCGAAAGCGCAGCCATGTGCCCATGCCGACGGAACGCGCCGCTTCGAGTTCGCCGCGGCTGATCGTGTTGAAGGCGCCGCGAAAGACCTCCGCCTGATAGGCGCCGGAGACGACGCCGATGGCGAGCACGCCCGTGATGAAGGCCGGCATGCCGACGAAGCCCTTTGCCCCGAAGAGGCGGGCGACCGCGCCTAGCGCCGCGCTGCCGCCGAAATAGAAGAGGTAGATGACGAGAAGGTCGGGAATACCGCGCAGTACGGTCGTGTAGCCGTCGCCGAAGGCGCGAAGGGCCCGGCTGCGCGAGAGCTTCGCGGCGGTGATGCCGGCGCCGATGATCGACCCGGCCGCAAAGCCGCCTGTCGCCACCGCGAGCGTCATGCCCGTCGCCGCCAGCAACGCAGCGCCCCAGCCTTCGGGGCCGAAACCGACGAGATCCAGGAAGAGTGCATCCTGCATCAGAGCGCTCCCTCGGGCGCAGGCACGCCCCTGCCGTCGGGGGCGAAACGCCACCGTTTGTCCGTCATCGATGTTCCTCCGTAAGCCCGCGCTCCTCAGGCGGGTGCGCCCATGGAAGGGCGTTGTCAGTTTTATAACTGTATACAATTATTCTGTCAATTAGCTGACAATATGGCTGTGTTGATTTCTGAAAACGCGCATTTTGACAGAAAAATCCCGCGCAGCTTTCCAGTTTGCACGGGATGGGACGGCTTACTTAAAGATGGCTTCCGCCTGTTGTATGCAACTTTGGCGGCGCGTGCGTCAGTCCACCCGTCCGCTGTAGCGCAGCAATGCAGGCACCCGAAGCGCCAGCAGAATGAGGCAGGCCGCCAGCGCGGCCCCGTTGATCAGCGCGACATGGACGATGCCGATGGCCTCGGCCGCCAGGCCGACGAGGAGGCTCGCCAGCGGCATCACGCCGATGGTCAGCTCCTGGATGCCCATGACGCGGCCCTGCACATGCGGCTCCGTCATCATCAGCAACAATGTCGTCTGGAGGATGCCGAAGGGCGAGGCGGCAAGGCCGATGAGAGCCATGAGCGTGAAGGAGAGCGGAACGGAGGAGGAGAGCGCGAAAAGTGCCCAGAGGGCGCCCCAGGTCGCGGTGCCGAGCACGAAGAGCCCGCCCTTGAACCGGAAGTCGCCGAGGCTGGCGATCAGCAGCGAACCGGTCAGGCCACCGGCGCCCGCGCAGGCGAGCAGCCAGCCGAGCCCTTGCGGCGACAGTCCGAGATGCTCCTTGGCGATGACGGGCATGAAGCCGTGATAGACCGGCCAGAGGAAGATGTTGGCGGCGAAGGTGATGCCGAGCACGCAGGTGAGCAGCCGGTTCGACCGGATGGTCCGGAAGCCGGTTGCGAGGAGCGCGCCGAGGCTTTCCTTGTGGATATCCCGACTGTTGCGGACGGAGCGCAGCGGCCAGAGCGCCAGGAAGGAGACCAGATACCACAGGGCCGAAATGGCGAGCGCCGCGGCCGCGCCGAAGGCCGCGATCATGGCGCCGCCAAGCGCCGGGCCGATCACCTGCGTCATGCTGAAGACGATGGAGTTGAGCGCATTGGCATTGCTGAGGCTCTTGCGGCCGACAAGTTCGGCGACCAGCGAGAAGCGCGCCGGCTGTGAGGGCGATTGCGCAAGGCCGATGCAGAAGCCGCCGAAGACGAGACCCCAGAAGGATATGCGGTCGAGCGCGACGAGGAGCGCCACGGTGGAAATGGCGCAAAAGGCCCAGCCGGAGGCGAAGAGCAGCAGTTTCGGCCGGTCGAACCGGTCCGAAACCACGCCCGCGATCGGTCCCAGCATCATCGGCAGGAGCCGCGCCGCCGTGAAGATGGCGACGGAAAATTCCGAATGGGTGATCTCGAAAACCAGCCAGCCGAGCACGAGCGTCTGCGTCCAGACGCCGGCGAAAAAGAAGAGGTTCGAAAGCCACAGCAGCCGGTAGCGCGGGTAGAGGATGAGCGATGCGGCGACCCGCCCGACAAGTCCGCCGGACGCGCGCGGCCCTTCGCCGGGCGCGCCGGGAACGGGCTTCGACAGGGTGGCGGTCTCGGGATGCGGCATGGCAGGGCTTTCCGGGCATGGCTGCGCGATCGCGCCAGGGCGCGGGCATCCTTCCCTTCGTCTCGATGGGGCGGCGGAGCGGGCAGTGTTGCCGGAAAGCCGGATGCGGCCTCGCCGGATCGGCGGCTGACGCTTCCTGTATACGGATCATCAGGTGAATTCCGAAATTAAATATCGGGATGTCTTCCATTGAAATCTCGAATGATTGGCGGTGGCAATCATCATCGGGATTTCTCCTGCGGTGTTTCGCAGAGGGATTAAAGCGTATTGCAAAATGAAACGATGTTTTGTAAATCAAAACGCGAGGAGATCGTTTCATGGACCGTCTGCATTGCCGCATCGGCGCGCTGGAGCTGAAAAATCCGCTGATTGCCGCGGCCGGGGAACACATGATCGACGCTTCCGGCGTCGAGCGGGCCATCCGGGCGGGCGCCGGTGCCGTCGTCGTCAAATCGACCAACGAGTCGCAGGCGGCCAAGGATCAGTTGCTGAGGGCCGAATACATGGCCTTCGGGCCGGACTGGCGGCCGGCTGCCTGGGGCCCCGATGCGCCGGCGGATGTAACACTGGCCAGCCGTTCGGGCCTGGCGCCGCAAGCCTTCGATCAATGGCTTTCCCAGGCGGTCGCGCTCGACAAGGTCGCGCGTCAGCACGATTGCCTGCTGGTTGCGAGCCTCATTCTCGCCGATCTCGATCAGGCGGAGGGGCTTGCCCGGCAGGTCGAGCAGGCGGGCTTGCGCGCGCTCGAATTCAATATCGGCACGCCCTATGCGAGCCAGGCCGCCAAGGGGGCTGTCTCGACGGAGCTTCTGCCAGAGCGCGTGCGGATGATCGTCTCGCGCATCCGCGCCACGGTCTCCCTGCCGCTCGCCATCAAGCTGACGGGGCAGAGCGAGCGGGTGCCCGAGCTTGCCGAGGCGGCCTTCGACAGCGGCGCGAACAGCGTCGTCATGGCTGGCCGATTGCTTGGATTCGTTCCGGATGTCGAAACGCTCGATCCGTTTCTCGGAACGAGCCTTGCGGTCGGCGGCTACTGGAATCTGCCGTTGACCTGCCAGTGGCTGGCGCTGACGCGCGCCCGGCTCGGCCGCGATGCGCCGCTCGTCGGCATCAATGGCGCACAGAGCGGGCTGGATATCGCCCGCATGCTTCTGTCCGGCGCCTCGGCGGTGGGCATGGCCTCGGCCGTGATGATGCGCGGCTATGCGGCAATCACCGAGAGCCTTGCCGATCTCGACCGCTGGCTCGCCGAAAAAGACCTGACCGCCATCGAGGCGATCGGCATCAGCGCGGACCGCCGCAAGAGTTTTGCCGAGATGCCGCTGATCGGCGAGCACTGGCGCAAGTTTATCCCGGCCTGAGACGCCGGCAGGAGGAGAAGATGAGCGAAACCGTTGACGCCAAGCGCGAGGCAGAGATTTCCGAACTGATGCAGGGGGCGGTGGATCTTCACGTCCACAGCGGCCCCTCGCTGATGCCGCGCATCGTGGACCATATCGAGGTGGTGGCGCAGGCGGCCGAGGCCGGCATGGCGAAGGTCCTGCTGAAGGACCACTACTACCCGACCATGCCCATCGCCCATCTCATCAACAAGCACTATCCGAGCCAGGTGAAGACGCTGGGCGCCATCGTGCTCAACAACCCGCTCGGCGGGCTCAATCCGAGCGCGGTCGACTATGCGCTGAAGCAGGGCGCGCGCATCGTCTGGATGGCGACCGCCCATGCGCAGAACCATCTCGACCACGACAAGAAGGACGCGGACTTCAAGAACAAGTTCCCCGTCAATAGCAAGAAGACCGTGGCGCCCGTCGGCTGCCGGCTGATCGACGACAAGGGCGTGGTGCTGGACGAGGTGAAGCTGATCCTCGACCTGGTGGCGCAGGCCGATGCGGCGGTCTCCGGTGGCCATCACCATATTGACGAGCTCTGGCCGTTCTACGAGGAGGCCAAGGCCCGCGGCGTCACGCGGCTCTTCCTCAACCACCCGACCTATGTGAACGACGGCTCCTTCGAGGACGTCGCGCAGCTCGCCCGCATGGGTGTGAAGATCGAGCATTCGATCTGCATGTTCGTGCCGTCCACCTTCTACCTCTTCGACCACGATCATCTGAGGAAGGTCATCGCCGCCGCCGGCGTCGACAACACCTTCTTCGGTTCCGATCTCGGGCAGAAGAACAACCCGACGCCCGTCGAGGGCTTCCGCCAGATGATCGGCCTGCTGCTCGATCTCGGTTACGCCAAGGCGGATATCCGCAAGATGGTCGCCACCAACGCCGCCGAGTTCATCGGGGACGCGGGATGAGCGACGCGTCCTTCACGGCGCGTGTGCGACGGGGCGATGTGCTGGTCGGCACGTTCCTCAAGACGCCGGCCTTCCATTCCGTCGAAATCCTCTCCCGCGCCGGACTGGATTTCGCCGTCGCGGACGGCGAGCATGCGCCCGTCACCGTGGCCGATATCGACCGCATGGTCGCCTGCTCGGGCGGCTGGCCGTTGCTGGTGCGCGTGGCGCGCAACGATGCCTCGGCCATCGCGTCCGTGCTGGATCTCGGCGCGCGCGGCGTGGTCGTGCCGCATGTGCGCGGACCGGAAGATGCGCTTGCCGTGCTGGAGGCCGCCGATTTCCACCGCGGCCGCCGGGGCTTCTCGCCCTCGGTGCGCGCGGGCGGTTATGGCACCGACATGCCCGCGGCCTACCGCGAGCGTGCCGACGGTGAGCGGGTGATCGCGGTGCAGATCGAGGATGCGGAGGCGGTCGAAGGCATCGACGCCATCGCCGCGATGGAGGGCGTCGACGTGCTCTTCATCGGCCCGGCCGACCTTGCCCTGTCGCTCGGCTGCAAGCCGGACGATCCGCGTCTTGCCCATGCCATCGAGACGGTGGCTGAGGCCGGACGCCGGCACGGCCGCACGGTCGGCATCTATGTCGGCGCGCCGGAGGCCATCGCAGCCTATCGGCGGCTCGGCATCACTTTCTTCATCTGCGGCTCGGACCAGAGCTTTCTCCTCGCCGAGGCCCGGCGTGTGAAGCGTCTGGCGGATGCCGCCTCACACGAATGACGGAGGCAGACATGAACATCCATACGGTCGATTGGGAAGCCATGGACTGGACGCCGGTGCGTCCGGGCATCGAGCGCAAGGCCTTTTCCGGTGACGGCGCGACGCTGGCGCTGCATCGGCTCTGGCCGGGCCACGAGACACGGCCGCATTCCCACCCCAACGAGCAGATCGTCTACATCCTTTCCGGCCTCGTCGATTTCCACATCGGCGACGACGTGGTGCGGCTGGGGCCGGGCGGTCTTGCCAAGATTCCGGGCGGCGTCACGCATTATGTCGAGGTGGTCGGCGACGAGCCGGCCTTCAACCTCGATGTCTTTACCCCCGCCCGCCCCGAATATGCCTGAGAGGATCAGCCCATGACCGCATCCCTGTTCATCGACGGCGCCTGGACCGCCGGCAGCGGCACGCGCCGCGGCAAAGTCGTCAATCCCGCGACCGGCCAGGAGATCGGTGACGTCGCCTTCGCTGAGGCCACCGATCTCGACCGGGCGCTTGCCGCCGCCGAGCGCAGCTTCGCCGCCTGGCGGCGCACCACCGCCTTCGAACGCTACCAGATCCTCGCCAAGGCCGCCGGCCTCGTGCGCGAGCGCGCCGAGACCATCGCCGCCGCCATTACCCGCGAGCAGGGCAAGCCGCTGGCCGAGGCGCGCATGGAAGCGGGCGCGACCGCCGATTTCATCGACTGGTATGCACAGGAAGGCCGCCGCGCCTATGGCCGCGTCATTCCCTCGCGCATTCCCGGCGCGCGGCAGATGACTGTCGCCGAACCCGTGGGCCCCGTTGCCGCCTTCAGCCCGTGGAACTTCCCCTGCGGGCAGCTGGTGCGCAAGATCGCGGCGGCGCTCGCCGCCGGCTGCACCATCATCGCCAAGGCGCCGGAGGAAACGCCGACCTGCGCCATCGAACTCGTCAAATGTTTCGCGGAGGCGGGCGTGCCGGCCGGCGTCGTCAATCTCGTCTTCGGCGTGCCGGCGGAGATTTCCGGCCACCTCATTCCGTCCCCTGTCATCCGCAAGATCTCCTTCACCGGTTCGGTCGCGGTCGGGCGGCAGCTTGCGGCGATGGCGGGCCAGCACCTCAAGCGCACGACCATGGAGCTTGGCGGCCATGCGCCGTTCATCGTCTGCGGCGACGTCGATGTGGCGGCCGTGGCGACGCTCGGAGCCGGCACGAAATTCCGGAATGCGGGCCAGATCTGCACCTCGCCGACGCGTTATCTCGTCGACAGCGCGGTGCATGAAAACTTCCTCGAACGCTTCACGACCATTGCCGAAGGCCTTGTCGTCGGCGACGGCGCGGCGGCGGGCACGCAGATGGGGCCACTCGCCCATGCACGGCGCATCGATGCCATCGACGGATTGGTGCGCGATGCGGTGGAAAAGGGCGCGAGGCTCGTCACCGGCGGCCGGCGCATCGGCAACCAGGGCAATTTCTATGCGCCGACGGTGCTGGCCGACGTGCCGCTGGCCGCGAGGGTGATGAGCGAAGAACCCTTCGGGCCGCTTGCCATCGTCAACCGCTTCGACGGGCTGGATGCGGCGATCGCGGAGGCGAACCGTCTGCCGGTCGGCCTCGGGGCCTATGCCTTCACTCGTTCCAGCGCGAATGCCGCCCGCCTTGCCGACGAGGTCGAGTCCGGCATGGTCTCGATCAACCATTTCGGCCTTGCTGCGTCCGAAACGCCCTTCGGCGGTGTCAAGGATAGCGGCCACGGCAGCGAAGGCGGCAGCGAGGGGCTGGAAGCCTATCTCGCGCACAAGTTCGTCAGCCAGATCGGCGCCTAGCGAAAGGGGCGGGGTGGGTCATGGAGTTCCGGCATCTCGTTACCGACCCCGTCGCCATCGCTGCCCTTGAGGGCGGCGAACCGGACTTCGCGGCCCGGCTCACGGAGGCGACCGGCTGCGTCGCCGACCGGGCGGCGATGACGCTAGATTTGGTCATCGCCGGGCGCGAGCACCGCTTCGCTTTTCCGCGTGCGGCGGAATTCGAGGCGGCGCTCGCCGCCGTCCGGCGGGCCGGCGTACCGCTCGCCGGACATCGGGCGCTGGTCGGCAGTGCCTGGCTCACCGTGCTGGCCGGTCTCATCCTCATCCTCGTCCTCTGGCTGCTGCAGGGAGTGATCCTGTGAGACGCGTTTCCATCCACATTCCGGGATTCCGGCACAAGAATCCCATCCCCAATGCCGCGCGGATCGGCAATCTCGTGATGTCGGGCATCATCAACGGCGTCGATCCCGAGACCGGCGAGGTCGCCGAGGGCATGGAGGCGCAGTGCCGTTTCCTGTTCGCGCATGTGCGCAGCATCGTGGAAACGGCCGGCGGCACGACGGACGATATCCTGAAAATCACCGTCTGGATGCGTGACCGGTCGCGGCGCGAGGCGCTGAACCGGGAATGGCTGGCAATGTTCCCGGATGAGGCGAGCCGCCCGGCGCGCCATAGCCTTCAGGCTGACCTTGAGGGGCGGCTGGAAATCCAATGCGATTTCGTCGCTGTTCTGCCCGAGAAGGAAACCGCGCCATGAGCGAGTATTTCCCCTTCGATCCCGCCCCGCACGGCCCCGCCTTTGCGGTGCCGGCCGGGGCGACGGATTGCCAGTTCCACGTCTTCGGTCCGCCGGAGACCTATCCCGTGCGGCCGGGCGCGGCCTACCAGATGCCGCGGGCGACCATTGCCGAGGCGCTGCGCATGCACGCGGTCCTCGGCATTGCGCGCGGCGTCATCGTGCAGGCGACCACCTACGGCACGGACAACAGCGCGATGCTGGATGCGCTTGCCATTGCCGGCCCAAACTATCGCGGCTGCACCATCGGCGCCTCGCTTCTCGACCTCGACGACCGTGCCATCGGCCTGCTCGATGCGGCGGGGGTGCGCGGCGCGCGGTTCAATTTCCTCGGCGCGGTCAATCTGCTGCCCGACGAGGCGGCCTTCGCGCGCGCCGTTGCGCGGGCGAAGGAGCTTGGCTGGTACATCAAGATCCAGCCGGGGCAGGCGGGCATTCTCGACAGCGTTTCGCTCTATGAGACGCTCGATCTGCCCGTCGTCATCGACCATATGGGCCGGCCGGATATCCGCGAGGGTCTGGACGGTCCGACCGTGGCGAAGGTCTGCGACCTCCTCCGGCGCGGCAATGTCTGGGTGCTGCTGTCCAACGGACACAAGATTTCGGCGGAAGGGCCGCCCTGGGCCGATGCGGCGGGGATCGCCCGCACCTATATCTCCGCCGCGCCCGACCGCGTGCTCTGGGCAAGCGACTGGCCGCATCCCCTGTCGAAGACACCGCCGCCCAATGACGGCGATCTTCTGGACCTCCTCAACCGCTACTGCGATGGCGACAAGGCCCTGCTGCGCACGATCCTCAGCGACAACCCCGCCGCCCTCTTCGGCTTTCCGGCCTGGAGCATGTCAGGCTCAGATTGAACCGGACATGCTCTCAATTCTTTTGTTTTCGTTTGTCAGGGAAAACCGGTTTCCACTTTTCCCTGACAAACTCTAGCGGTTGCCGATCGCCATCTTGTCGTAGCCGAGGTTCCAGGAGATGCGCAGGCTCGCCTTCAGGAGCGCCTGCACCTGGGCCTCGTCGGGCGTCGCCTTGATGTTCTGGATGGAGCCGACGATGGCGATGGTGCCGGCAAGGTCGCCGGTGCCGTCGAGCACCGGAGCGGCCACCGCATTGATGCCGAAGGTCTCTTCGTTGGCGGCGGTGATATAGCCCTGCCGGCGGGCGCGTTCGATATCGGCCTCCAGCGCCGCGGGATCCGTCAGCGTCTGATCGGTAAGCGCCGTAAGCGGCTTGCGCAGGATCTGCTGGAGCAGCGGCTTGCGGCTGAAGGCAAGCGCGATCTTGCCCTGCGCCGTGCCATGCAGCACCAGTTCGCTGCCCTGCCGCACGCCGATCTCGTCCGGCGCCGCCGCCACGGCCTCCAGCACATCGAACGCCATCTGAACGGATTTTACACCCCCGTCCGAGCGCATCTTTTCATTCATCGCGTGTTTCCCCGTTCGTTGATGCGTTCCGCCTGCATTCCGTTTCCAAGAGCTAACGCCCCGATGGCCGGTGCACAAGTCCGCTTTGCATTTGTACAAAATTTGTCTTGTAATGCAAAACGCAATTTTATAATGTGAAACGATAGACGGGAGGGCCTGTGATGAATCAGATTATTCCAAACTCCGCTTCGGGTCGCGATATCAAATTCCACGCCCATCCTCAGACCAATTTTCGCCTGCATGAGCAGGTAGGGCCGGCCATCGTCGATTCGGGTGACGGTGTTCGCATAAGCGATACGGACGGGCAGCAGCTCATCGACGGCATGGCGGGCCTGTGGTGCGCCTCGCTCGGCTATTCCGAGCGCCGTCTCGTCGAGGTCGCCCATGCCCAGATGCTCAAGCTGCCCTATATCCAGACCTTCGCCCATCGCACCAGCGAGCCGGTGATCGATCTTGCCGAGGCGCTGATCGCCCGCGCCCCGTCGCCGATGTCCAAGGCGCTGTTCCAGGCGTCCGGCTCGGAGGCGGTCGATACGGCAATCAAGCTTTCCTGGTTCTACCACGCGGCCATCGGCAAACCGGAAAAGCGCAAGATCATCGGTCGTCAGCGCGCCTATCACGGCACGACCATCGCCTCGGCCAGCCTCACGGGCCTGCCCAACATGCACAATGGCTGGGGCCTGCCGCTGCCGGGCTTCCTGCACGTCTCCTGCCCGGACACTTACCGCGGCATGCTGGCGGACGAGACGGAGGAGGCCTATTCGGCCCGCCTCGGCGAGGAGCTGGAGGCGCTGATCCTGCGCGAGGGGCCGGAGACGATCTCCGCCTTCTTCGCCGAGCCCGTCATGGGCACGGGCGGTGTCGTGGTGCCGCCGCGCGGCTATTTCGATCATGTCCAGCGCATCCTGCGCAAATACGAGATCCTGTTCGTCGCCGACGAGGTGATCTGCGGCTTCGGACGTACGGGCGCCTATTGGGGCTCGCAGCTCTATGGGCTGGAACCGGACATGCTGACCTGCGCCAAGGGTCTGTCCTCGGCCTATTTCCCCATCTCTGCGCTGATGATGACAGACCGCGTCTACCAGGCGGTCGCCGATTTCACCGCGCAACTCGGCGGCTTCGGCCACGGCTACACCTATGGCGGCCATCCGGTGGGTGCTGCCGTCGCGAACGAGACGCTGAAAATCTACGACGAGATCGACATCTGCGGCCAGGTGCGCGCCAAGGCGCCGATCCTGCAGGACGGGCTTCGGGCTCTCGCCGGCTCCTCCATCGTCGGCGACGTGCGCGGCATCGGCCTGATGGCCGCCGTTGAATTCGTCGAGGACAAGGCGGAAAAGCGGCCCTTCGCGCCGGCCGCCGGCATCGGGGCGAAGGTCGCCGACGCCGTGAAGGCGCGCGGCGTGCTGCTGCGGGCGCTGGGACCGACGCTGGTCTTCTCGCCGCCCCTCGTCGCCGCGCCCGGTGACATCGAGGCCATCGTCGCCGCCGTCAAGGGTGGCATCGAAGAGGTAGAGGGGCAGCTCGGCCGATGACGAGCCCGGAGCGCCAGACGGGAGAGGGGGCTCCCATCGTTTCCTTCCGGTCCGTCACCAAGCGGTACGACGGCAAGACGACCGTGGTCGACGGGCTGGATCTCGACATCGCCAGGGGCGAGTTCCTGACATTGCTCGGCCCCAGCGGCTCGGGCAAGACGACGACGCTGATGATGCTGGCCGGCTTCGAGTGGCCGGATGCCGGCACCATCACCTTCGAGGGCCGCGACATTACCGGCCTGCCGCCCTACCGGCGCGACATGGGCGTGGTGTTCCAGAGCTACGCGCTGTTCCCGCATATGAGCGTGGCGGAAAACATCGCCTTCCCGCTCGGCGTGCGCAAGGTCGATGCGGCCGAGCGGCGGCGGCGGGTGGAAGAGGCGCTGGCGCTGGTGCATCTCACCAGTTTCGCCGACCGCCATCCCGCTCAGCTTTCGGGCGGCCAGCAGCAGCGCGTGGCGCTTGCCCGCGCGCTCGTCTACCGGCCGCGCATGGTGCTGATGGACGAACCGCTCGGCGCGCTCGACAAGGCGCTGCGCGAGCAGATGCAGACCGAGATCAAGAACATCCACCGCCAGCTCGGCCTCACCTTCGTCTATGTCACGCATGACCAGGACGAGGCGCTGACCATGTCGGACCGCGTCGCGGTCTTCCATCAGGGCCGCATCCAGCAGATCACCTCGCCGACCGAGATCTACACCCGGCCGCGCAACCGCTTCGTCGCGAGCTTCCTCGGCGAAACCAACATGCTGGAAGGCACCGTGACGGCGCTTTCGGACGGCATGGCCGACATCCGCCTTGCCGGCGGCACCGTGCTTTCTGCGCGGGCGGGCGAGGGGCTTGCGGTGGGCGGCCCCGCCGTCTTCGTCGCGCGGCCGGAATCCATTTCGCCTGCTGCCGCCGGGCCGAACCGGCTCGACGGTACCGTCAGCGAAAGCGCCTTCCATGGCGACCATGTGCGGGTGCGCGTGGACATACCGGGCGGGCAATCGCTGCAGATCAAACTCAATCCGCAATCGGGCGCCTGCCTGCCGGGGGCCGGCGGGACGGTGTCGCTCTCCGTGCCGGCGGCCGATGCGCTGGTTCTCGCATAGTGCATGACTTCAAACGAAAAAGGGGAATAGACATGCTCAAGAAAACGCTTCTCGCCTTCCTCATGGCCAGCGTCGTGCCGCTTGCGGCCGCCAATGCCCGCGACCTCGTGATCGTCTCCAACGGTGGCACGTTCCAGGAAGCCCAGCACAACGCCATCTTCGTGCCCTACCAGGAAAAGAGCGGCAAGAAGGTGGTGGAAGACACCTGGGAGAACGGTATCGGCGTGCTGCGCACCAAGGTGGAAAGCGGCGACAGCGGCTGGGACATCGTGATCGCCGAGAGCGAGGAACTGCAGATCGCCTGCGAGGAAGGGCTGATCCTGCCGCTCGACGTTGACCGCCTCGGCGGCAAGGACAACTACGTGCAGGGCGCCGTCAGCGAATGCGGCATCGGCGCGGCGATCTACAATCACGTTCTCGCCTATGACAAGTCGCGCATCAGCGCGCCGCCGAGCTGGGCCGATTTCTTCGACCTTGCGAAATATCCGGGCAAGCGCTCCATGCGCAACTCGCCGAAGACCAGCCTGGAATTCGCCCTGCTCGCCGACGGCGTGAAGCCCGACGAGGTCTACCAGGTGCTCTCGACGCCCGAGGGTGTCGACCGGGCCTTCGCCAAGCTCGACACGATCAAGTCGTCGTTGGTCTTCTGGTCCTCCGGCGGCCAGCCGATGCAGCTGCTCTCCTCCGGCGAGGTGGTCATGACGACCTCCTTCAACGGTCGTGTCACCAACGCGATCAACAAGGAAAACAAGCCCTTCGGCATCGTCTGGGACCAGTCGCTGCAGACCGTGGACAGCTGGGTCATTCTCAAGACCTCGCCGAATGTCGACGCCGCCTACGATCTCCTGAAGTTCGCCGGCGAGGCGGAGCCGCAGAGCCACCTGCCGGAAGTCCAGCCGATCGGCATCACCTCCGCCAAGGCTTTCGACCTCATCGACGCCAAGCTGCGCGCCGATCTGCCGACCGCGCCGGAAAATGCCGGCAACGTGCTGAAGATCGACGATGCCTTCTGGATCGACAATATCGACACCCTGACCGCCCGCTGGGCGGAATGGTCGGCCAAGTAAAATGAAGACCCCCGCGCGCAGTCCTGCGCGCGGGGCTCGAACCGGGCAGGGAGCGGCCTATGGCGTCGGATGGCGGTTTGTTCGTGGGGAAGCGGGGAGCGATGTGGCGCGGTTATGCGCTGATCGCGCCGCTCCTGCTTTTCCTGATGGCGACATTTCTCGTGCCCGCCGGCCTGATCGTCTGGCGCTCCGTGGCCGATCCGGAAATGCAGGCCGCGCTTCCGGCGACATCAGCCGCGCTTGCTTCCTGGGACGGCAGGGGACTTCCCGGCGAGGAGGCCGAGACGGCGCTTGCCGCCGACCTCAAGGCGGCCGATCGTGCGGCGCTCGCATCGCTCAGCCGCCGGCTTTCCTATGAGGATGCGGGCTTCCGCGCCCTGCTGCAATCCACCAAGCGTGCGCTCGACGGCGGCAAGACGCTGCCGCTCGCCTCGATCAATCCGAAATGGGGCGACAACGGCAGTTGGCAGATCATGAAGCGTGCGGTGGGGCCGGCCGGCAGCTACCATCTTCTTTCCGCCTTCGACCTCAAGCACGACTACGTCGAAGGCGTCGTCCCCTCGCGGGATGGCGGGCTCTACCGATCGATCATCGTGCGCACTTTCGTGATCGCACTGGTAACGTCGGTGATCACGCTGCTCATCGCCTTTCCGCTTTGCGCCTTCCTGCTGCGGCAGACGCCGCGCGTGCATAATATCCTCCTGCTGATGGTGCTGCTGCCGTTCTGGACCTCGATCCTCGTGCGCACCACCTCCTGGCTCGCGCTCCTGCAGGATCGCGGCGTCATCAACACGCTGCTGATGGATCTCGGCCTCATCGATACGCCGTTCCAGCTGCTTTACAATCGCTTCGGCGTCATCGTCGCGCTGGTGCATGTCATGCTGCCCTTCATGATCTTCCCGCTGCTCAGCAACATGCGCTCCATCGATGCCCGGCTTTACCGCGCCGCGCTTTCCCTTGGCGCGACGCCCGTCCATGCCTTCTTCCGGGTCTATCTGCCGCAAGCCATGCCCGGCATGATGGCCGGCACGCTGATGGTCTTCGTGGTGACGCTCGGCTTCTACATCACGCCCATGCTCGTCGGCGGCCCGGCGGACCAGATGATCAGCTACTACATCGCGCTCTTCACCACGGGCACGCTCAACTGGGGTCTTGCCTCCTCGCTCGGCCTCATCCTGCTCACCGCGACCATGTCGCTCTATGCCCTCCAGAACTTCCTGGCGAGCGGCAGCAACGGCCAGCGCAGGTAGGACCATGACCGCGCGCGTGATCACCCCCGCCGCCCGCTTCGGCAATATCGCCCTTGCCACCGTCGCCATCCTGAGCCTCGTCTTCCTGATGGTGCCGCTGGTGGTGATCGTGCTGTTCTCGTTCAATTCGGGCGGTGACTTCAGCTACCCGATCAAAGGCTTCTCGCTGCGCTGGTATGTAGAGTTCTTCACCACGCCGACCTGGACCGACGCGCTCGCCAACAGCCTCATGGTGGCCGTGGCGACGACGGCGCTGGCAACGCCGCTCGGCACCATGGCAGCGCTCGGGCTTGCGACGCCCGGCCTGCCGGGCCGCCGGCTGATCAACGGTTTCCTGCTCATTCCCATGGTCGCACCGGTGGTGATCGTCGGTGTCGGCATGTACTTCCTTTTTTCGATGATCGGCCTCACCGCCACCTTCATCGGCCTCGTTCTGGCGCATACGGCGCTCGCCGTGCCCTTCGTGGTCGTCACCGTCTCCGCCGTGCTGACGGCGCTCGACCGCCGGCTGCTCTGGGCCGCGGCCAGCATGGGCGCGACGCCGCTCGAGAGCTTCCGGGCCGTCACGTTGCCGGCCATCCTGCCGGGCATCGGCTCCGGCGCCATCTTCGCCTTCGCCACGTCGCTCGACGAAGTCGTCGTCACCGTCTTCCTCGCCGGCCCCGGTCAGCGCACCCTGCCGCGCGAGATGTTCACCATCGCCCGCGACACGCTCACCCCCACCATCGCCGCGGCCGCGACCGTGGTGATGCTGCTCTCCATGCTGCTGCTCGGCGTGTCCGTGCTGCTCAACCGCCGTTCCCGTCGTACGGAAGCGACGGCCTAGGCGTCGCCGCGCTCCGAGCGCCGGCGCTTTTCATGTGTGCCGGCATTTGCTACGGCTGCGGCGAAGAGCTTTGGCGCACAGAGGTTCCGTTTTGCCGTCGTAAACACCGGTCTCACCCCGTTCACCCCACGGAGCAGCATGGCGCTTGCCGTGCCGAGCCGTGCCCTGTTCATCGGGTGGTGGTCTGAGACCGGTCTGGCATTGTCGACCTGTGCCATGCGCAGCCGTTTCCGGCTGCCTCAGCTCTTCCGCCTTCGAAGCAACCGCCACGCCGCGCCCGTAACGGGAACCTCATGACTTCCTCTTGGTGAACTTCCTTTCGGAAGACCAAGACGACATGCAAAATACTCTTGTGGTCCGCTGGACCATCGTACCCACCGCCGCGCCGCAGCCGATCATCGCCTGCAGCACCTGCGGCGGGCCAAGACCGTTCCGGTCGAGCGACAGGCTGAGGCTCAATGCCAATGGCAAGAAGCTCGATGCCTGGCTGATCTACAAATGCACCGTTTGCGACAGGACCTGGAACCGCACGCTCTTCGAGCGCCGGAACATCCGGGAGATCGACCCCGCGACCTTGCAGGCCCTGCAATCCAATGACGTGCAATGGGCGCGCCGCCACGCCTTCGATATCGAGGCGCTACGGCGGAAGGTGCCGCGCATCGAGACCTTCCCCGAAAGCAGGGTCCGGAAAACCGTGCTTTCGCAGGCCTCCGCCTGGAGCTGGATCGAGATCGTCCTTTCGGTTCCGGTGCAGGGTTCGCTGAGGCTCGACAGGCTTCTTGCCGCGGAACTGGACCTGTCCCGGTCACGGCTTCAGGCCTTGCAGGAAACGGGAAAACTGAAGGCCGCGCCGTTCCACAAGGACGCCCTGCGCCGGCCCGCGCGGGATGGCAGCCGCATCGTCATTGATGTCGGTGACTTGCCGGAACGGGCGGCGCTGTCCGGGGCGGCTCGCGGCGAGGATGGCTGATCGAAACCGTTGGCGCAGGGATGGAAAACGCCCTGCGCCAATGCAGGCTCTTGCCGGGATGCTGCCTGTCGTCGTTACGGCCTTCCCGGTGCTCGACGTTGCCGCGAAGCGGCGGTGATCCGAACGAGGCTAGCGCATTTCCAGCCGAAGCGGCATCGCCTCGGCGTTCGACGATGCGGAAACAAGAGGACAGGGAAATTCCGGTGAGCCGGCATTCGCCCGCATTGCCTTAGGCGGCGGCGCCGGTCTTGCGAACGGGGCCTCTTTCGAGCTTCTGCTGGATGAGTTCGACATGGCCGCGCACATAGAGCACCACGGGCTTTCCGCTGGCGCCGGTGATCGCCAGCGCAATGATGCTGACATCCTCCTCGAAGGACGTGACATAGGCCACGTGGTCCGGGTTGATGTAGACGACCTGATTGTGCGTGGTCCGGAAATCGATCAAAGCCATGCGGCTCTCCTTCGTATGCGACAGACAGCCAATGCCATGAAGGAATTGAGGGAGATTTAATGCGGCGCGATTCCGTGTCTCCCAGCGCCCGAATTTACGATTCCCGGCCCCTCGCGGCGCCCGCCCGCCGCATCGCGGCCGTCAGGGCCGTATAGACGCGCGGCTCCTGCATATGGGCGACATTGAAGCGCATGAAACCCGCTGCGCCCGCCGAAACGGAGAAGACGTTGCCGGGAGCGAGCACGACGCCCTCTGCGATTGCAGCCTGCGCGACCTCGCCGGATTCGAGCTCTTCCGGCAGGCGGCACCACAGGTTGAAGCCGCCGCGCGGCAGGAGCCAGGGTTCGATGCCGAGCCGGCGCAGCCGGTCCGCCGTTTCGCGCCGGGCACGCACCAGCCGCCGGCGCAGTTCCTCCATGTGCTTGCGGTAGCTGCCGCCGGACAGCATATGCGCGATGATCTCGCTGGAGATCGGGTTCGGTCCGCCGAAATTCGTGGCGATCTGCAAATCCACCAGTCCCTCGATCCAGTCCGGGCGTGCGGCGATATAGCCGCAGCGCGCCGAGGCGGAGAGGGTCTTGGAATAACTGCCGATGCGGATGACGCGGGAAAGCCCATCGAGAGCCGCGAGGCGGGTCGAAGGCTCCGGCTCGAAATCGGCGAAGATGTCGTCCTCCACGATCGTCATGTCGCCGCCCGTCGCGGCGTTCAGCAGACGATGGGCCACCTGCGGGGAAAGGGTCGCGCCGGTCGGATTGTGGATTGCCGAGTTGGTGATGTAGAGCCGTGGCCGCTCCGTGGCGAGCACGCTTTCAAGGGCCGCGATATCGGGGCCTGCGGGCGTATAGGGTACGCCGACGAGCCGGACCTGATGCGCTTTCAGCAAGGCCTGGAAGTTGAAGTAGCAGGGATCGTCGATGAGCACGCAATCGCCGGGCCGGAGCAGAAAGCGGCAGACGAGGTCGAGTGCCTGCGTGCCCGTATTTGTCAGCATCAGGTGCTCCGGCCCAGCCTCTATGCCGTCTTCCGCCAGCCGGGCGAGCAGAAGCCGTCGGAGCGCCGGGGAGCCGCGCGTGCTGCCGTAATAGGCAAGCAGGGTGCTGTCGCTGCGGGCGAGGCCGCGGATGGCGCGGCGCAGCGCCTCGTTCGGCATCCAGTCCGCCGGCAGCCAGCCGCAGCCCGGCTTCAGCGCGGCCTCGTCCGCGTCGAGCGACTGTCGCGACACCCAGAAGGGATCGACGGCCTGCGCTCTCGGCGTTTCGGCTGCCAGCTTCAGCGGCGGCTGGGCGCTATTGGCGACATAGAAGCCGGAGCCCCGTTGCGCCCGGATCAGGCCTTCTGCCGCAAGCCGGTCGTAGGCCTCGACCACCGTCGATGGCGAAACGCCCATGGTGGTCGCAAAACGGCGGATCGAAGGGAGCCGGTCGCCCGGGGCAAGCGCCCGCGCGGCGATGCGGTCACGAATGGCCGCCATGACCTCGAGGGTGCGTCCTCCGGCAGTTTCCACCGTCATGTCACTTCCTATCGTATGGGTCATCATACCAGTACAGTTCGCCAGAATTGTATGGCTTTGTCTCTGCCTTTGCCAATCCCCCGGATGTATCGAGAGGGGGAATGCGAGGGATCATGAAAACATCCATGGAAGGTTGGGGCAGCGGGCTGCTCGGCGTTGTCATCTTCAGCGGTTCGCTGCCGGCGACGCGCATTGCGGTGGCCGATTTTTCGCCGATGTTCCTGACATCGGCGCGGGCGGTCATTGCCGCCGTCCTGGCGGCGGCGCTGCTTCTGGCGCTCCGCCAGCAAAGGCCCTCGCGGGCGGATCTCAAGGCGCTCGTCATCGTCGCGCTCGGCGTCGTCGTCGGCTTTCCGCTGCTGACGGCGCTCGCGCTGCAATATATCACGGCCGCCCATTCCATCGTCTTCATCGGCCTTTTGCCACTGGCGACCGCCATCTTCGGCGTCTTGCGCGGCGGTGAGCGGCCAAAACCGCTGTTCTGGCTCTTCTCCTGCCTCGGTAGCGCCACCGTGGTGGGCTTCGCGCTGAATGCGGGCGCGGAAATCTCCGTCGTCGGCGATCTCCTGATGGTCGCGGCGGTCATCGCCTGCGGCCTCGGCTATGCGGAGGGGGCGAAGCTCTCACGCAGCCTTGGCGGCTGGCAGGTCATCTCCTGGGCGCTCGTACTGTCGCTACCGGCCATGGCGGCCATCATGCTCGCCACGCTTCCCGGCACCTTTGCGGGCATCGGCGGCGATGCGTGGATGGGGCTCGCCTATGTCTCGATCTTCAGCATGCTGGTCGGCTTCGTCTTCTGGTATCGCGGCCTTGCGCTCGGCGGCATCGCGGCGGTCGGGCAGTTGCAGCTTCTCCAGCCGTTCTTCGGCCTTCTGCTCGCCGCCGGCCTGCTGCACGAGAAGGTCAGTCCCCTGATGGTCGCGACGACGCTTGCCATCGTGCTCTGTGTCGCCGGCGCGCGAAAGTTCGCCCGCTGAGGGCTGTCGCGAGAAATGACCCTTGGCAACGAGGCTCGCCGGGATGCAGGATGGTCGCGTCAATTCTGGGAGGAATGCGACTGTGACCACCGAACTCGATCATCTGAGCCGTCTCGTCATCCATGGACGGCTTTCCCGCCGTGAATTTCTTGGCCGTGCCGCTTTGCTTGGCCTGTCGCTGACAGCGGCGAACGCACTTCTGACCAGCGCCGCCCGCGCGGAAGGCCCGGTCAAGGGCGGCGTGCTGCGCGCCGGTCTCGTCGGCGGGGCGGCCACCGACAGCCTCGACCCCGCGACCTGGGCAAGCCAGGTGCCCTACACGATCGGCCGCTGCTGGGGCGAGCAGCTGCTTGAGATTTCGCCGGCCGGCGAGATCGAATACCGCCTTGCCGAGTCCTACGAGGCCTCGTCCGACGCCAAGACCTGGACCTTCCGCATTCGGCAGGACGTCACTTTCCACAATGGCAAGCCGCTGACGCCGGAAGACGTCGTCGCCACCTTCGAGCGCCATGCGGACGCCAATTCCAAGTCGGCCGCGCTCGCCTTCGTCGCCGAGTTCGACACGGTGAAGGCCGATGGCCGCAACGTGGTGATCACGCTGAAGGAGGCCAATGCCGACCTTCCCTATGTGGTCAGCGACTATCATCTGATGATCCAGCCGAACGGCGGCCGCGACAATCCGAACGCCGGCATCGGCACGGGGCCGTACAAGGTCACCGTCAACGAGCCGGGCGTGCGTCATGTCGGCGAAAAGCATCCGGGCTACTGGGGCAGCGACCAGCGCGGCCATGCGGACAGCATCGAGATCATCGTCATCAACGATTCGACCGCCCGCACGGCGGCGTTGCAGGGCGGGCAGATCGACATGATCAACCGCGTCGAGCCGAAGGTGGTCGAGTTGATCAAGCGCCTTCCGGGCGTGACGATCCGCAACGTGCCGGGCAAGGGCCACTATGTGATGATCGCCCATTGCAACACGGCGCCCTTCGACAACAACGACCTGCGGCTGGCGCTGAAATATGCCGTCGACCGCGAGGAGATGGTGCAGAAGATCCTGAGCGGCTACGGCACGGTCGGCAACGACACGCCGATGATCAAGGGCTATCCGCTGTTCGACGACGACATCGAGCAGCGCAAGTTCGATCCGGAAAAAGCCGCCGAGCACTTCAAGAAATCGGGGCATAGCGGCCCGGTCACGCTGCGCACCTCCGATGTCGCCTTCCCCGGCGCGGTCGACGCGGCACAGCTCTTCCAGCAGAGCGCTGCCAAATGCGGCATCCCGATCGAGATCAAGCGCGAGCCCGGCGACGGCTACTGGTCGGACGTCTGGAACAAGCAGCCCTTCTCCATGTCCTACTGGACGGGACGGCCGACGCAGGACCAGGTCTATTCCATCGCCTATCTTTCCAAGGCGGAGTGGAACGACACCCGCTTCTTCCGCGAGGATTTCGACAAGCTGATCATCGGCGCGCGCTCGGAGCTGGACCAGACCAAGCGCAAGGCCATGTACCGGCAGGCGGCGATGATCCTGCGCGACGAGGGGGGCGTGATCGCGCCGATGTTCAACAACTATATCGACGCGACGAATGCTCGGGTCGGCGGCTGGGTGGACGACCCGAACGGCGAACTGATGGGCGGCCACGCCCTGACGAAATGCTGGGTCACCGCCTGAGGCTTTCGGAGACGGCAAGGGGCGTTGTATCGCCCCTTGCCGCTATCGCCTGGAGCATTTCCGGTGAAGTCCGTTTCACCGAAAATACTCCAGCTTTTTGTTATTACCGCATTATCCGACGCCGAAGCGGTCCCGCTTCGGCTGGAAATGCTCTAGCCGCAACGGGCCTCGAAGGTTGCCGCACCCAGCTCCTGTCCGTTGACGATGAAGACGGAGCCGTCCGTCTGGGTGATCGAGCCGCTGAGGCCGCCCATCCAGGAGGGATCGGATTTGCAATCGCGTGGGGTGTTGCGCACCGTGATATCGCCGGAGAGGTTTTCCGCCGGTCCCATGACGTAAAGCCCCGCCTCCTTCGCCGTGTCGACGACGAGGTTCTCGAAGCTGATATCGGCCACCGGACCGCCGAGGAAGCCCCATTCGTCGCCATAGATGAACAGGCCGTAGGTGCCTGCATTGCTTATCGTGACGTTCTTGAAATCGATGCCGGCGACGGGGTTGACGAAGATGCCGGCATTCTTCGTGCCGTCGATCTTCAAGCCGTTCACCGTGACATCCGTTGTCACCGCCTCGTCCGGCAGGGATGGTGCGGTCACCAGCATCAGGCCGTTGATGCCGCCCTTGAGCACCATGTCGGTGATGGAAACGTTCGAGCTGCCCTGCAGCACGACGAGATCCATGTCGCGACCCTGCGCGGAATTGTCGACCGTCACCGTGTCGAGGGTCACATCGTCGGCCGCAACGAGCAGGATGCCCTCGCGGCGCGAGCGGGAAATGCTGAGATTGTCGAGCGTGATGTTGCTGGCACGATCGGTGATGACGGGTGGCCAGCCGCTGTCGTCGATGGCGCTGCCGGCGAAGACGCCATAGGTGACGCTGTCGATCACCGTATCGCGGATGGCGAGGTTCTTCGTGCCATGCGCGCTGACAGCGGCATAGGGCGCGCGATTCGGATCGCCGACGGCGAATTCGCACAGCGTGCTGCTCTCGCAGATATAGAGATCGTGGATGCGGCTGTCCTGGATCAGCACGCCGTCCACCTGCGTCAGGCGAATGCCGTCATGGGCGGTGCGGGAGACGTCGACACGGTCGATGATCAGGCCGGCCGTGCCGGTGCTGCCGATGCCGGCACGCCCGCCGGTCATGGCGAGCGAGGACACCGCGCTGTTCGACGCCATGGTCACCACATCCTGCGCGGGGTCGTAGCCGGTGAGCGTGGTGGCCGCACCCGCATTGGTGAAAGTGCCGCGGCCGCCGCTCGATGCGCCGGTGAGGGCGAGCGTGCCGCCGCCGCCAAGCAGGGTCTGGCCTTCTGCAAGCATCAGGGAGCCGTCGAGACCGATATTGCCGTCGGACAGCGCGAGCGCACCGGTGCCGGCCGCCGCCAGCAGCGCGTTGATGGCAGCCGCATTGCCGCTGCCGGCCGAGATGTTGACGACATTGCCGGCGGTGCGTCCGGTGAGGTCGAGGACCGCGTCTTCGAGATCGCCCGTCGCGCCGACATGGGTCTTGATGGCGGAGGCGCGCCGGATGGCCTGGGTTGACCGGTCGAAGGGATCGTTCGCCGCGCCATTCGATGCGCCGAAGGGAATGCGCAGACGTGCCATCACGTTGCCGCCGAGCCGGTCCTGATTGTCGTAGGTCGCGCTTGCGCCAACGGAGACCGTCGAACCGGCGGGAAGACCGGCGACATTGGCGAAGGCGAGTTCCGCGCGCAGCCTGGCGCCGAACATGTCCTCGAGGTTCCGTCCGCCATACCAGTAGCTGCCGGCGAAGACCTTGAGTTCCGCATTGCCGTCTTCGGAAAGACCGGGAACCTTGAGGCCGGTCTCGGCGTCGATGCCCGGCCGCGCCTGCTCCCGTCCCTCGCGGAACTTCAGCATGCCGTTGCTGACGACGCCGTCGCCGGCACCGTCCACGGCATGACCGTTGCCGAGGGGAAGATAGATGTTGGCGCGCGTCTCGAGAACGGCGCCGAGCGCTTCGGCGCCCAGCGAAATCTGATGGAAGTCGTTGCCGAGCCGGGACTCGAAATAATCGTAGTAGCCGTAGAGACCGAGCGTCCATTCACCCGGCGTCGCGAGGCGGTAGCCCGCGCCGAAGGACCCCTGCCGGACGCCGCCCTGGACGAGGGACCCGTTGATGTCGATCAGGAAGGTCTGCGTTGCATCGAGCTGGAACGGCAGCAGGATGCCGAGGGCGCCCTGCGACTGCTCGCTCTGCCAGCGGCCCTCGAACTCCGTGAAGCCGCTGATCTCGGCGGCATGCGCATGCGAAATACCCACGGCCACCGCTGCCAGCGGCCCGACTAAGCCTTTAATAATATTCATAAATATCTCCAATTCGGCAATCCGCAGAGCGGATGCGAACGGCGATATTATACATGAGTTAAGGAGTCAACTTTATTGAATCGGGGCTGTGGACAGAGCTCCGTCACGCGCCTTGTGCGGCGTCGGCGGGTGGCATGATGCCGGCGGCCTGCTCGCAGACTTCCACATGGCGCGCAAGCGCCTGGTTCGACAGCACCGCACTGATCGTCATGATGTCCCGCCCCTGGTATTTGGGCATCTGTTGGGCTGCCTTCAGCCTCTCCAGAAGTGCAAAACGGCTCATGACATACTCCTTTTAGTGACGATTGCTGCGACATTCGGCCCCAAGGAGCCGGCGCGTGGATTCAAGGGTCCTTGTGCTGGGGAAGCGTCGCCGGGCATCGCCTTGGTGCCCGGCGTGGAGGAAAGGCCGTCAGGCGGCCTTCTTGCCGGCGTCGAAGGGAATCTCGATGTCGACGGCGAGGGTGGAGACCTGCGCGCCGCGTTCCATCTTGATGGTGACCTTCTCGTCGTCGATTTGCATGTGCTTGGAAATCGCCTTGAGGATTTCGTCGCGCAGCTTGTTGACGAGGTCGGAGTCGCCGGTGGCGGCGCGCTCGTGGGCGAGCAGCACCTGAAGCCGCTCGCGCGCGGCCGGGGCCGACTGGTTGCGGGAGAAGAAGCGGAACGGGTTCATGCCGCCTTCCTTCCGAAGATCTTGCCGAGGAAGCTGCGCTTGTCGCCGGGAATGGTGACGGGCAGGCTCTCGCCCTTCAGGCGGCGTGTTGCCTCGAAATAGGCAAGCGCCGGGGCGCTGCGTCCATCGGCCAGCGTCACCGGGGCGCCGACGTTGGAGGCGCGAAGCACGTCCATGCTCTCGGGGATGATGCCGAGCAGCGGGATCGAGAGGATTTCCAGGACGTCGTCGACCTTCAGCATGTCGCCTCGCTCGGCGCGGGCGGCGTCGTAGCGGGTCAGCAGCAAGTGCTTTTCGATGCGCTCGCCGTTTTCCGCCTTGAGGGTCTTGGAATCGAGAAGGCCGATGATGCGGTCCGAGTCGCGCACCGAGGAGACTTCCGGGTTGGTGACGACGATGGCGATGTCGGCATGGCGCATGGCAAGCGTCGCGCCGCGCTCGATACCGGCGGGGCTGTCGCAGATCACCCAGTCGAAGGCGTTCTTCAGGGCCGCAATGACCTTTTCGACACCTTCCGGCGTCAGGTTGTCCTTGTCGCGGGTCTGCGAGGCCGGCAGCAGGTAGAGCGTCTCGACGCGCTTGTCGCGGATCAGCGCCTGCGTGAGCTTGGCTTCTCCCTGGATGACGTTGACGAGGTCGTAGACGACCCGGCGCTCGGCACCCATGACGAGGTCGAGATTGCGCAGGCCGACGTCGAAGTCCACGACCACGACCTTCTCGCCATTCTGCGCCAGTGCGGCGCCCAGTGCAGCCGACGACGTCGTCTTGCCGACGCCGCCCTTGCCCGATGTGACAACGATTACCTTGCCCATATGTGTCTCCAGTGCGTTGGATTTCGTCAGCCGAGTGTCGCGGCCTTGATGATTTCGCCTTCGAGCCAGACCTGCCCGGGCTTGCCGCGCAGCTCGGGCTCCATGTCGTCGGCCGTCTTGTAGAACCCGTCGATGGCGATCAGCTCCGCTTCGAGCTTGCGGCAGAAGATGCGCGCCGAGGCATTGCCTGTCGTACCGGCCATCGCCCGGCCGCGCAGGGGGCCGTAGACGTGGATGGAGCCGCCGGCGACGATTTCCGCGCCCGAGGCGACCGAGCCGATGATGGTGACGTCTCCCTCGGGGAAGAAGATCGACTGGCCGGAGCGGACGGGTCGGGAAACGACGAGCGACGGCGTCGTGCCCGATACCGCCACGGCGGGAACCGCCGGTGCGACCGGGGCAACGGGTGCGGCCGATTCGGTCTGCTCCGCCGGGTCGTTCGCTGCATCCTTCGCCGGGGCCTCGATCTCGCCTGCCGGGCGACCGTCGGTCATGGCCGGCGGCATGTCGGGGCCGAGCAGGGAGGAGCGTGCGCCCTCGATACCCATGACGCGAACGTTGCGGGCGTTCAGCTGGTCGACGAGCTCGCGCAGTTCGGCGCGGTCGATGTCCAGTCCTTCCACGTCCAGCACCACCGGCCGACGAAGGAAGAAGCCGGCCGAGCGGGCCGCCAGGTCGTCAAGCCGCGTCAGCCAGTCCGCGAAGGGGAGCTCCGGAGTCAGCGCAAGCGCAAGGAAGGACCGCCCCTTGAGGCGGATCGGCCGGGGTTGAGTTAACACGTCAGTCATCTTGGTTAATTTTCGGTATCCCCGGTGTAGCGGTGAAATGGTTAACAAATGGTTAATTTGCAGGTCAGGCTGGCGCGAGGCATGCCTCGCCGCTGCCGATATCGACGAACCGGGGCGGAGAAGAAACGTAGAGGTAGACGCGCCATATTTTTCGCGTCCGAAGCGGGTGGCGGACGTGCCGGGAGCGCAGGAAATGGGGGGGCTGATTCGATGGGAAGAGTGGCCTGATCATTCCCATGAGGGAATCGCCCGCGAGGGTTTGGCCGTCACCCCGCTCCTCCCGAGCGGGGGAGGGACCTGCCCAAGAGGGCAGGTCCTGATCGCGGAAAACGATGTAGGGGTCTCTTCTCTCGCTTTCGGGGAGAAGGCGGCCGTTGGGCCGGATGAGGACGCCTCACGGAAGGCGTCCTCGTTCGGTGTCGCGGCGAAGCCCGCCGCGACGTTTCCTCAGCCGATGGCCATCAGGCTGGCATTGCCGCCGGCGGCGGCCGTGTTGATGGAGGTCGAGACCTCCTCCAGCAGCCAGTTGAGGCAATAGGCGTCCGGGTCTGCCGTGAGTTCCGCGGTGGTTGCCGCCTGCACGAGGACAAGCGGACCGGGAAGGCCGGCGATCTTGCGGTTGACGCGCTGCACGTCCTCCGCCTCGCCCTCGACGAGTGCGCCGGCGAACGGGCTGTCCTTTGCCCAGTCGGCCGTCCAGGAGAGGCGGGCGGCGACGGAGGCGGGGAGATCGGCGAGAACCGGCTTCAGCCCATCGACGCTGTCGATGACGATATGGTTGCCCGTTGCAAGCGCGGCCGCGATCTGGCGCAGCAGCCCCGCTTCGCTCTTCGGCACGAGGAGGATGCGGCCGCGCGGATGCAATGCATAGATGTTGCGCTCGCCGACCGGACCGGGCAGTTCCCGCTCGAGGCCCAGTGCGGAGCGGTTGGCGAAGCTGCGCGCCGTCTCGCCTTCCGCCGCCTTGCTCTTGCGGTCGAGCCAGGTGATGAAGTCGCGCAGCGCCGGGTCGGTGTGCACCGAATCCTGCTGCGGCGGGACCGGGGCCTTCTGCACGAGGCGGCCGATATAGAGCGGGCCGCCCGCCTTCGGGCCGGTGCCGGAAAGGCCGCGTCCGCCGAAGGGCTGTACGCCGACGACCGCACCGATGATGTTGCGGTTGACGTAGATGTTGCCGACCTTGATGCGGCTGACGACATGCGCGATCGTTTCATCGAGGCGCGTGTGCAGGCCGAAGGTGAGGCCGTAGCCCGAGGCGTTGATGTCGTCGATCAGCCGGTCGAGATCGGCGCGGCGGAAGCGGATGACATGCAGCACGGGGCCGAAGACTTCGCGCTTCAGGTCGGCGAGCGACTTCAGTTCGATGATCGTCGGCGGAACGAAGGTGCCGTTTTCCGTGCTGCCCGACAGGGCAAGCTGCTCCACCTTGTTGCCGAGGCTGCGCATGTGCTCGATATGCTTGACGATACCGTCACGCGCTTCGGCCGTGATGACCGGGCCGATATCGACATTGAGGCTGTCGGTGCGGCCGAGCGTCAGTTCCTTGAGGGCGCCCTTCAGCATGGTGAGGGTCCGGTCGGCCACGTCTTCCTGCAGGCAGAGCACGCGCAGCGCCGAGCAGCGCTGGCCGGCACTGTCGAAGGCCGAGGCGATGACGTCGCCGACGACCTGTTCGGCAAGGGCGGAGGAATCGACGATCATGCCGTTCTGGCCGCCGGTTTCGGCGATCAGCGGGATCGGCTTGCCGGTGTCCGAAAGGCGTTCGGCAAGCTGCGCCTGGATGAGGCGGGCGACTTCCGTCGAGCCGGTGAACATGACGCCGGCCGTCTTCGACGCGCCGACAAGCGCCGCACCGACGCGGCCTGCGCCGGGCACGAACTGCAGCGCGCCGGCGGGAACGCCGGCCTCATGCAGGATCTTCACGCTTTCATGCGCGATGACCGGCGTCTCCTCCGCGGGCTTCGCCAGTACGGCATTGCCCGCGACGAGCGCGGCGGCGACCTGGCCGGTGAAGATGGCGAGCGGGAAGTTCCACGGGCTGATGCAGACGATCGGGCCGAGCGGCAGGTGGGACGGTCCGAGCGTGCGGCGCGCCTGTTCGGCATAGTAGCGCAGGAAGTCGACCGCTTCGCGCACTTCGCCGATGGCGTTGGCTGCCGATTTTCCGGCTTCGCGCATGATGATGCCCATCAGCGGCTCGATGCGGGCTTCCATGAGATCGGCGGCGCGGTCGAGGCAGGCGGCGCGCTCGGCCGGGGAAACGGCGGCCCAGGCGGCGACGCTGTCTGCCGCCATGGCGACGATGCGCTCGGCATCTTCAGCCCTGATCTCGGTGACGCTGCCGACGACGTCGCGGTGGTCGGCGGGGTTCCGCACGTCGCTGGTCTCGCCGGCGGTGGAGCCGTCGGCGAGGAGCGGGGCGGCATGCCATTGCCTGGCGGCCGTGCTGGCGAGCGCGCCGGCGAGTTCGGCAAGCGTCGTCTCGTTGGAAAGATCGAGACCCTTGGAATTTTCGCGATTCTTGCCGAAGAGGTCGCCCGGCAGGGCGATCTGGTCGTGCTGTGCGCCGACGACGGGCATCGCTGCGACGATGTCGACCGGATCGGCGATCAGCGATTCCACCGAAACCTTCGGGTCGGAGATGCGGTTGACGAAGGAGGAGTTCGCACCGTTTTCGAGAAGGCGGCGGACGAGATAGGCCAGCAGCGTCTCATGGGTGCCGACAGGTGCATAGATGCGGCAGGGCCGGTCCAGCTTGTCCTTGCCGACGACCTCGTCATAGAGCGGCTCGCCCATGCCGTGCAGGCACTGGAACTCATACTTGCCGACGGAGAAATCGGGGCCGGCGAGCTGGTAGATCGTCGCAAGGCTCTGCGCATTGTGCGTGGCGAATTGCGGGAAGACGGCGTCCGGCGCAGCCAGCAGCTTTCGCGCGCAGGCGACATAGGCGACGTCGGTGTAGATCTTGCGCGTATAGACCGGGAACCCTTCCAGGCCGTCGAGCTGCGCGCGCTTGATCTCGGCATCCCAATAGGCGCCCTTGACGAGGCGCACCATCACGCGGCGGCCGGAGCGGCGGGCAAGGTCGATGATGAAATCGAGCACGAAGGGGCAGCGCTTGCCATAGGCCTGCACCACGAAGCCGAGGCCGTTCCAGCCCTTGAGGTCCTCGTCGAAGCAGAGGCCTTCGAGAAGGTCGAGCGACAGTTCCAGCCGGTCCGCTTCCTCGGCGTCGATGTTGAGGCCGATATCGTAGCTCTTGGCGATGGCGGCGAGCGCCTTCACCTTCGGCAGCAACTCGCCCATGACCCGTTCGGCCTGTGCGCGGACATAGCGCGGATGCAGAGCCGAGAGCTTGATGGAGATGCCGGGGCCATCATAGATGCCGCGGCCGTCCGAGGCCTTGCCGATGGCGTGGATCGCCTTCTCGTAGTCGCGGTAGTAGCGTTCGGCGTCGGCGGCCGTGGTCGCCGCCTCGCCGAGCATGTCGTAGGAATAACGGAACCCGCGGGCTTCCAGCGGCTTGGAGCGCTTCAGCGCTTCCTCGATGGTCTCGCCGGTGACGAACTGCTCGCCCATCATGCGCATCGCCATGTCGACGCCGCGGCGGATGACCGGCTCGCCGGCGCGCGCGATGAGGCGTGTCAGCGCGGCGGAAAGGCCGCGGTCGTTGACGGTGGAGGTCAGCTTGCCGGTGACGACGAGACCCCAGGTGGCGGCGTTGACGAAGAGCGACTTGCCGCCGCCGATATGCGAGGTCCAGTCGCCTTCGGCGATCTTGTCGCGGATCAGCGCGTCGCGCGTGTCGGTATCGGGAATGCGCAGCAGCGCTTCGGCAAGGCACATCAGCGCCACGCCTTCCTGGCTCGACAGCGAATATTCCTGCACCAGACCCTCGACGCCGGTGCCCTTGTGCTTGGCGCGCAGCGCCTCGATCAGCGTGCGGGCGGTGCTGCGGATATCGTAGCGCTGCGCCTCGGTGACGCGCGCGGCGGCGACCAGCGGCGGCAGGCACTCGGTCTCGGGGCGGCGATAGGCGGCGGTGATCGCCTGACGCAGTTCGCTCTGCGGGCGGATCGGCGGTGCGAAATGGGCGAAGGGGTTCTGCATGGAAGGACCTATGAGACGCGGGTTCGGTGGGAAATCAGCGGATGAAGGTGACGGCAGGCTCGTCCCATTCGGGAACGTCATGGAACTCCGGCGCGTGATGGAGCAGGATGCTCGGCTCGACGCCCCCGGACCGCTCCGCCTTGATGCTGCAGGCCGCAACGAGCGCCCTTATGCCGAGCGGCTTGTAGTGGCTGAGAAGGTCCGTCGGCATGCTATCATCGAAGCTCTTGTCGTGCACCATCATCCCCCTGTTCGTGGTGCCGGATCGCCGCTTGCGCCGGCCGTATCGAAGACGGCCGGATTGCCTGTGGTCGATCCGGGAAACTGGCGCGGACAATATCATGATGCTAAAAAACAAATGGACTTCAAATTGCTTTCGATTAGGCTGTTCGTATCTATTTTTTGAAGATTGGAGGGTGATTTGCCCGATATTTCCCACTCGGATGGGTCGTTGGATGCATTCGACCGTAAAATTCTCGAGGAACTCACGGAAAACGGCCGCATTCCGGTGGCCGAGCTTGCCGAAAAGGTGGGTCTCTCCAAGACACCCTGCCAGAACCGCTTCAAGCGGCTGATCGCCGAAGGCTTCATCCAGGGCTTCAAGGCCGTCCTCAATCCGTCGAAAATGAACCTCGACCATATCGCCTTCGCCGAGGTGAAGCTGACCAATACCCATGAGGAGGCCCTGAACAGCTTCAACGCTGCGGTGAAGAAGATCAGGGAAGTGGAGGAGTGCCACATGATCGCCGGCCGCTTCGACTATCTCCTGAAGATCCGTACCCGCGACATCAAGAAATACCGTCTCGTTCTCGGCGAACGCATCTCGAACCTGCCCTATGTTGCCAACACCTCGACCAACGTGGCGATGGAAACGGTGAAGGAGCGGGGATAACGGCATGTCCTTCAAGGCAATCGCGGTCGCACTGGCCGCGCTATCCTGCGCGGCCGGTGCGGCGGTGGCCGAAGAAGACAGGACGGCTTCGGAGGGCGGACCGCTGGATCTGCTCGTCCCCGACGTCCTGCTGCAGGATCATGCCACGCCTGGGGACCTTGCGATCGCCATCGTCGGTTATCGATACGGCTGGCGGTACGACTACCCCGATCCGACACGGGGCGCGGCTGTCCGGTGCCGGGCGGATGCGCTTGTCCTGCCACAGGGCAAGGTGGTCGAGCTTACCCTCACCGCGGACGACGTCATTCACGAATGGCGGGTGCCGGCGCTGGGGCTTCAATCGGATGCCATTCCCGGCCTGTTGAACGTTGTCCGCGTCGAGACGGGGAAGGCGGGCGCATTCGAGGGTGGAGCGACGAGCATATCTGGCGATGGCTATCGGCAAATGGCGTTCGAACTGCGCATTCTGACCCCGGAGGCCTATGAAGCCTGGCGGCAAACCGCGTTGACGCCCTGCCGAACGCCCTGAACGGAACCTCCGCCGGTTCAAAGGGTTTCCCGTGATATCGTCAAGGGAGGCCGTCATGCCGGCAAAATCGAAAGCGCAGCAGAAGGCCGCCGGTGCGGCCTTGGCCGCAAAGCGCGGCGACATGAAGAAGAGCGAGCTCAAGGGCGCTTCGAAGAGCATGGAGAAATCCATGTCGGAAAAGGAGTTGGAGGACATGGCGTCCACCAAGCGCAAGGGCAAGCCGGAACACGCCGCGAAAGCCGGCTGACGTTCAGGCTTCCGCATAGCCCCGCTTCAGGCGGCGGGCGATCTGGCGGGCCAGCGCGCTTTCGGCGTGGGCCAGCGTGGCATGCAGGCTCAGCGCCTGCCGGCCGCGCGTGCCGATGCGGCCCCAATGCCGAAGGATCGCCACCTCGCCGAACAGCGTCGGCTCCAGGGAAAGCATGTAAAAGCGGGCCATGTTCCGGGACGCGTCGATACGGCGGAAATGGCGGAGGTCGGGTGGATCTGGCGGCAAGGTCTGCATGCCCGTGAGTCTGCCGAACCCCGGAATCGCCGTCCAATGACGAGTTTGAATCGGTCCCGCCGGACCGATTCATTCGCGTGATGCATCGTCAGTCATTCGGCCCGCGCCGCGCCGGCAGGGCGGGCAGGCTTGCTTCGATGGCCGCAAGCCCGGCCTCCAGCTGCAGGAGATTGCCTGCGCCGAGAAGCGCGGCCATGTCGCGCTCGTAATCCCGCGCCAGTTCGATCATCTCGCCGTAGATGCGCGTGCCCGCAGCCGTCAGTTCGAGATGTTCGACGCGGCGGTCGTTGGCATCTTCGCTGCGCTTCAGCCAGCGTTTGTCCTCCAGCGCCCGCACTGCGCGGGACACCTTCGTCTTGTGCATGCTGGAATTGGCGCCGATCTCCGTCGCCGTCATGCGCCCATAGGCGCCGAGGGCGGCGAGCGCTCGCCATTCCGGCCGGGTCATCCGGTAGCGGCTGCGATATTGCGCGGCAAAACGCTGGCTTACCCGCTCGGCCGCCTGATTCAGCCGGTAGGGCAGGAAGGTTTCGAGCCTGAACTCCATGACGCCCGCCTTGATGGTTACAAAATGGACAGTTACACCCGTAACTATCTGATAGACAGCCTTGCAGAGGAGGGCAAGCCATGGCCGAGAGCACCAACAGCCTGAAATACATGCCGGGCTTCGGAAACGACTTCGAGACCGAATCCCTGCCCGGCGCACTGCCGCAAGGCCAGAACAGCCCGCAGAAGTGCAATTACGGTCTCTACGCCGAGCAGCTCTCCGGTTCGCCTTTCACCGCCCCGCGCGGCACCAACGAGCGCTCCTGGCTCTACCGCATCCGTCCGAGCGTGCGCCACACGCGCCGTTTCTCCAACGCCAGCTACCCGCACTGGAAGACCGCGCCCTGCCTCGACGATCATTCCCTGCCGCTCGGCCAGCTGCGCTGGAATCCGCTACCGGCGCCGGAGGAGACGCAGAATTTCCTTGAGGGTCTGCGCACCATGACGACGGCCGGCGACGTGCTGACCCAGGTCGGCATGGCCGCGCATGCCTATACGTTCAACGCCGACATGGTGGACGACTATTTCTTCAATGCCGATGGCGAGCTGCTGGTCGTGCCGCAACTGGGCGCGATCCGCGTCTTCACCGAAATGGGCATCATGGATGTCGAGCCGCTGGAAATCTGCCTCATCCCGCGCGGCATGATGTTCAAGGTTTCGCGCATTGGCGAGGGTGACATCTGGCGCGGCTATGTCTGCGAGAACTACGGCGCGAAGTTCACCCTGCCCGATCGCGGTCCGATCGGCGCCAACTGCCTTGCCAATCCGCGCGACTTCAAGACGCCCGTCGCCGCCTATGAGGACAAGGAGACGCCCTGCCGCGTTCATGTCAAATGGTGCGGCAAGTTCTACGTCACCGAAATCGGTCATTCGCCGCTCGACGTCGTCGCCTGGCACGGCAACTACACGCCGTTCAAATATGACCTCAGGACCTATTCGCCTGTTGGCGCGATCCTCTTCGATCATCCCGACCCGTCGATCTTCACGGTGCTGACCGCCCCGACCGAGGAAGCCGGCACGGCGAATATCGACTTCGTCATCTTCCCGCCGCGCTGGATGGTCGCCGAACACACCTTCCGTCCGCCCTGGTACCACCGCAACATCATGAGCGAGTTCATGGGCCTCATCCATGGCCAGTACGACGCCAAGGAGGAAGGTTTCGTGCCCGGCGGCATGAGCCTGCACAACATGATGCTGCCGCACGGGCCGGATGCGACCGGCTTCGAGAAGGCATCCAACACCGAGTTGAAGCCGGTGAAGCTCGACCACACCATGGCCTTCATGTTCGAGACGCGTTTCCCGCAACAGCTGACGAAATTCGCCGCCGAGCTGGAGACGCTGCAGGACAACTATCTCGAATGCTGGGACGGGCTGGAGCGCAAGTTCGACGGCACGCCGGGCATCAAGTGATTCTAGCCGGCCTGCCAGACCTTCACGGCCTCGACCGGCCAGACGAGCATCAGAATGTTCAGCGTCAGTCCGTCGCGGATGAGCCAGGTGGTCGTCGCCTCGAAGATCACGATCAGCGCCACGCTTGCCCAGACGGGCAGGCGTGCGGCGAGGAAGAAGCCGACGACCATCGCCAGGATATCCGCGCTGGAATTGATCACGCTGTCGCCGAAATAGTCGAGCGAGATCGTCGCTTCGCGATAGCGGTTGATGATCATGTCGGTGTTTTCGAGGATTTCCCACGCACATTCGACGACGAGCGACAGCGCCAGCCGCACGGGGATGCTCGCCTTGCGGAAGAGCAGCGTGAAGAGGCCGAAGAACAGAATGCCGTGGATGATGTGGCTCGGCGTGTACCAGTCGGACAGGTGCTGCGAGTTTTCCGAAGAAAACACGACGCCATGCCAGAGTTTGACATATCCGCACTTGCAGATGAGCGGCTGACCCATCGTATAAAGGATGGCGGCCGTCGCGGCGGTAAAGCCGGCGGCGACCAGCAGGGAGTTTCGGATCGTGCGGTTCACGCGGGATTCCTCGAAAATGCGATGCGCCGCAAGAACGGCGCACGAGGGTGGAGACAGGCGGCCGGAAGATGACACAATCTGAGGGCGGCAAACAAGATCGGGAGCGATACGCATGAAACTTGCGACACTGAAGAATTCCACCCGTGACGGCCGGCTGGTGGTCGTCTCGCGCGACCTCACGCGCTGCTCGGAAGTGGGCCATATCGCCCGCACGATGCAGGATGCCCTGGACGACTGGGCGCATGTCGCCCCGCGGCTGGAGCGGGTTGCCGAAGGGCTGGAGACCGGCTCCCAGCCGACCGTGCGCTTCCACGAGCACGACGCGGCCTCGCCGCTGCCGCGCGCCTATCAGTGGGCGGACGGCTCGGCCTACGTCAACCATGTCGAACTGGTGCGCAAGGCGCGCAATGCCGAGATGCCCGAGAGCTTCTGGACCGATCCCCTGATGTACCAGGGTGGCTCCGACAGCTTCCTCGGCCCGCGCGATCCGATCCTCGCGGGCGACGAGGCCTGGGGTATCGACATGGAGGGCGAGATCGCCGTCATCGTCGACGACGTGCCGATGGGCGCGAGCGTCGAGGAGGCGCGCGCGGCCATCAAGCTCGTCATGCTCGTCAACGACGTGTCGCTGCGCGGTCTCATCCCGGCCGAACTTGCCAAGGGCTTCGGCTTCTTCCAGTCGAAACCCGCCTCCGCCTTCTCGCCGGTCGCCGTGACGCCGGATGAGCTGGGCGAAGCCTGGAAGGACGGCAAGCTGCACCTTCCGCTTCTCGTCTCGCTGAACGGAAAACCTTTCGGCAAGGCCGATGCCGGCGTCGACATGACCTTCGACTTCGGCCAGCTCGTCGCCCATGCGGCAAAAACCCGCCCGCTCGTCGCCGGCTCGATCATCGGTTCTGGCACGGTCTCCAACAAGCTCGACGGCGGCCCCGGCAAGCCGGTGTCGGAGGGCGGCGCGGGCTATTCCTGCATTGCGGAAATCCGCACCATCGAGACGATCAAATCCGGCGCGCCGAAGACGCCCTTCATGAAATTCGGCGACATTGTGCGCATCGAGATGAAGGACAAGGCCGGCCATTCGATCTTCGGCGCCATCGAACAGACCGTAACGCGGTACGAGAAGGACTGAGCCGTGGCCGACGAGATCGTGCTCTACGATTACTGGCGGTCCTCCGCCAGTTACCGCCTGCGCATCGCGCTGGAAAGCCTCGGGCTTTCCTACAAACGGGTCTCCGTCGATCTCCTGGCGGGCGAACAGCGCGCGCCGGAGCACCGCGCCCGCAATCCGCAGGGCCTCGTGCCGGCGCTGGCAATCGACGGTCAGACGCTGACGCAGTCCCTGGCGATCATCGAATATCTCGCCGAAACGCGCCAGCAGGCGCGTTTCCTTCCGGCCGATCCACTCGGCCGGCAGCGGGTCCGCACGATTTCCTACGCCATCGCGATGGAAATCCACGCCGTGTGCAACACGGGCATCGTCGGTCATGTCATGGACATTACCGGTGGCGGGGATGCGGTGCGCAGCGCCTGGATGAAGAAGTTCATCGGCGAGGGCCTTGCCGCCGTCGAGACGCTGCTCGACAACCCGGCGACCGGCTCCTTCTGCCATGGCGACACGCCGACCATGGCGGACTTCTGCCTCGTGCCGCAGGTCTATAACGCCGAACGCTGGGGCGCCGACATAAGCGGCCTCAAGCAGGTGCGCCGCATTGCGGACGCCTGCCTTGCGCTGCCGGCCTTCAAGGCCGCGCATCCAGAGACGGTCAAGCCCGCCTGAGCTTTACGGATATCGCCCGCAAAAAAAATCGCCCCGCGCGAGGCGGGGCGATCCAGAACCATCAGGCGACGTCGCCCATGCAGATATACTTCATCTCCAGATAGTCGTCCGCGCCGTGGGCGGAGCCTTCGCGGCCGAGGCCGGACTGCTTGATGCCGCCGAAGGGAGCGGCTTCAGAGGAGATGATGCCGGTGTTGACGCCGACCATGCCGTATTCCAGCGCTTCCGCCACCTGCCAGACCTTCTTGAGGTCGCCGGCGTAGAAATAGGCGGCGAGGCCGAATTCGGTGTCGTTGGCCTGCTGGACCACATCCTCGACCGTGTCGAAGCGGAAGAGCGGGGCGAGCGGGCCGAAAGTCTCTTCCTTCGCCACCGTCATGCCGCGCGCGACGCCCTTCAGCACCGTCGGCTCGAAGAAGGTGCCGTTGCCTTCGATGCGCTTGCCGCCGGCAACGACGGTCGCGCCCTTGGAGACGGCGTCCGCGATATGCGCCTCGACCTTCGCGATGGCGGCTTCCTCGATCAGCGGGCCGATGGTCGTGCCCTTGTCGAAACCGTTGCCGACCGAGAGTTCGGCAACCTTCTTCGCCAGCTTCTCGGCAAAGGCGTCATAGACGTTCGACTGGACATAGAGCCGGTTGGCGCAAACGCAGGTCTGGCCGGCATTGCGGTACTTCGAGGCCATCGCGCCCTCGACGGCGGCGTCGAGATTGGCGTCGTCGAAGACGATGAAGGGCGCGTTGCCGCCGAGCTCCAGGCTCACCTTCTTGATCTGGTCCGAGCACTGGCGCATCAGGATGCGGCCGACTTCCGTCGAGCCGGTGAAGGAGATCTTGCGCACCTTCGGATTGAAGCACAGTTCCTTGCCGATGGCCGGGCCGTCGGTGCCGAGGATGATGTTGAAGGCACCGGCGGGAATGCCGGCCTTTTCGGCGAGCACGGCAAGGGCGATGGCCGAAAGCGGCGTCTGCTCGGCAGGCTTGGAGACCACCGTGCAGCCGACGGCAAGCGCCGGGGCGACCTTGCGGGCGATCATCGCGGCCGGGAAGTTCCAGGGCGTGATCGTGCCGACAACGCCGACCGGCTGCTTGACGACGAGCATGCGCTTGTCGGCGGACGGGGCAGGGATCGTCTCGCCGTTGATGCGCTTTGCTTCTTCCGCGTACCATTCGACATAGGAGGCGGCGTAGAGGATTTCACCCTTGGCTTCGGCCAGCGGCTTGCCCATTTCGGCCGTCAGGATGGCGGCGAGCTCATCGGCATTGGCGACGATGAGGTCATACCACTTGCGCAGCAGCACGGAACGGTCCTTGGCCGGGCGGGCGGCCCAGAGCGGCTGCACCCGGTAGGCGGCGTCGATGGCGGCGGCGGTTTCGCTCGCGCCCATTTCTGGCAGCGTCGCCAGCTTTTCGCCGGTCGCGGGGTTGAGGACGTCGAAGGTTTCGGCGCCGTTGCCGCCGATCCAGTTGCCGTTGACATAGCCGGCATCGCGCAGGAATTCGGTCGACTTCAGGTGCCGGGTGAGGGCGTCATAGAAGGCCATGATTGCGTTCCTTTCGGACGAGAACGGTCGTTCACCCGGAGCGGTTGCTCCGGGTGCCGTCTTGGGAGGATGTGGTTCGGTCTGGGCGACGCCGATCAGGCGGCGCGGGCTTCGATCATCGAGGCTTCGAGGATGTCGAGGGCTTCGGCGAAGACCTCGTCCTGGATGGTGATCGGCGCGAGGAAGCGGATGACGTTGCCGTGCACGCCGCAGGTGAGCAGGATGAGGCCCTTTTCGAGGGCTTTCAGGCGCACCTTGTTGGCGAAGTCGGCGCTCGGCTGCTTCGTGGCGACATCGTTGAACTCGACGGCATTCATGAAGCCGGGGCCGCGGATGTCGACGATCTCCGGAATCTTGTCCTGCAGCGAGGCAAGGCGCTGCTTGAGGCGTGCACCGAGGCTTTCCGCACGGTTGCAGAGGTCTTCGTCCTTGATGACGTCGAGCACGGCATGGGCCGCGGCAACGCCGATCGGGCTGCCGGCATAGGTGCCGCCGAGGCCGCCGGGGCCGGGCGCATCCATGATTTCTGCGCGGCCGGTGACGGCCGCGATCGGGAAGCCGCCGCCAAGGCCCTTGGCCATGGTCATGAGGTCGGCAGCGATGCCGTAGTGTTCCATGGCGAAGAGCTTGCCGGTGCGGGCAAAGCCGGTCTGCACTTCGTCGGCGATCAGCAGGATGCCGTGCTGGTCGCAGATTTCGCGCAGCGCCTTCATGAAGCTGACCGGGACCGGATAGAAGCCGCCTTCACCCTGCACAGGCTCGACGATGATCGCCGCGACGCGGTTCGGATCGACGTCGGCGGCGAAGAGCTTCTTCAGCACGTTCAGCGACTGTTCGACGGTCGTGCCATGGGCTTCGACCGGGAAGGGCGCGTGGAAGACGTCGGCCGGCATGGCGCCGAAGCCGACCTTGTAGGGCACGACCTTGCCGGTCAGCGCCATGCCCATGAAGGTGCGGCCGTGGAAGCCGCCCGAAAAGGCGATGACGGCCTGGCGACCGGTGGCGGCGCGGGCGATCTTGACGGCGTTTTCAACGGCTTCCGCGCCGGTCGTGACGAAGATCGTCTTCTTGGCGAAGTTGCCGGGGGTAATGGCGTTCAGGCGCTCGGCAAGCTCGACATAGTTCTCGTAGGGAACGACCTGGTGGCAGGTGTGGGTGAAGCGGTCGAGCTGCTTCTTGACGGCTTCGATGACGCGCGGATGGCGGTGGCCGGTGTTGACCACCGCGATGCCGGCGGCGAAATCGATATAGCGGTTGCCTTCCTTGTCCCAGATTTCCGCATTCTCCGCACGGTCGGCGTAGATCTGCGTGGTCATGCCGACGCCGCGCGAGATGGCGGCGTTCTTGCGGTCGGTAAGGGGCGTTGCGGTCATGGCGCTATCCTGAGCTCTGGAGGCTTCGTTCAATAACTTGCATTTTTTCTGCAAGTCTCGTGCGGAATTCCTACATTTTTTCTGCAAGAATGCAACCGGCATTTTAAGCGGCGAATACGACGGATTTTCAGGCCGTCGCGAGTGCCGGCACACCATTTTGCCGTTCCCTCGGGAAATAGGCAATGTCCGCTTTGACAGGCCGGGCAAATGCCATACATGTTCGGCGCAAGGACAATGCCCGCAGAGACGAGGATCTTGAAAGCGACGAAGAAGGCCAAGGCCGAGAAGCCCCGCAAGCCCAAGACCTTGCTGCAGAAACTGGCAGCGACGCCGGAAAAGCTGTTCTCGGGTGCCTTCCGCCAGCAATATGCCGCCCTCTGTTTTCGCTACCTGCCCGACCGGCGCGGGACCGAGATTCTCGTCGTGACGTCACGCGACAGCGGCCGCTGGATCATTCCCAAGGGCTGGCCGATGAAGCGCAGGAAACCGTGGGAGGCCGCGGCCATCGAAGCCTTTCAGGAGGCTGGCGTGCAGGGCAAGGTCGGCAAGAAGCCGGTGGGGCACTATACCTATCTCAAGCTGATGGACGACGGAGAGGTCGTGCCCTGCGTGGTCGATGTGTTCCAGATCGAGGCGACCGACATTGCCGAGAAATACAAGGAAAAGGGCGAGCGCATCGTCGCCTGGGTCAGCCCGGACGAGGCGGCGCGTCGCGTGCGCGAAATCGAGTTGAAGTCTTTGCTCGTCGAATTCGTGCCGCGCTGACGGAGAGGCCATGATTCTCGTCGTGGAAGGCATCAGCGCCGCGGGCAAGACGACATGGTGCCGGGACAAGGCCGCAGGCCGGCTCGTGCGGGAGACCTTTCCGAGCGATCGTCAACTCCAGCCGGCCGAAGGCGAGGCCACGGCGCGGTACTGGACGGACTGGAATGCCGGGCGCTGGGCCGATGCGGTCGCCATCGAGGCGCGCGAGGGATGGGCAGTCTGCGATACCGACCCGCTGAAACTGCACTTCCTGTGGTCGCTCTGGCAGATCGGCGAGGCGTCGGAAGCACAGTGGCGGCTCCAGCGGGACGCGACCAGGCGGGCGATTGCCGGCCGCCGGCTGGGTTTTGCCGATCTCTATGCCGTGAAGATCATCGAGCCGGACGTGGCACGACGGCAGCGGGATGCAGATACGACGCGCAGCCGCGACCGGTTCGACCTGCATGTCCGGCTGCAGCCGGCTCTCGTGCACTGGTACAGGACCCTCGAAACCATTCTGGACGGGCGGGTGCTCTGGCATCTGCCGGAGGCGCTGCCGGATCCGGCCGACGTGACCCTCAATCCCTTCCGCTACGACGTCGATGCATTCGACGCCTTCGTCTCGGCCCTTCCACACGGTTTGAGTTGGAGCATGTCAGGTTCAAATTGAACCAGACATGCTCTAAATTCTTTTGTTTTCGTTTGTCTTTTCGGGGAAACCGATTCCCACTTTTCCCTGACAAACTCTAGCTGCGGCCCTTGCCGCGCAAGGCGGTGGGAACGATGCCGAAGCGGCGGCGGAAGGCCGTGGCGAAGTTGGCGGCGCTGGTGTAGCCGGCGATACCGCTTGCCTCCTGCACGCTTGCCTCGCCCGTCGCGAGCGCGGCATAGGCCCGCTCCAGCCGGATGTTGCGCACATGATCGAAGACGCTGCGACCCTCGGCGGCGCGAAAGAGGCGCTGCAAGCCGCTCGCGCTGATACCTGCCTCCCGCGCGATCGCCTCGACGCTGAGCGGTTCTGCGGCGCGGCTCTCGATGAAATCCTTGGCGCGCTGCAGGCAGACGGCGTCCTGCCGGGTCAGCAGGTTGCCGCCCATGTCACGGCGGTCTGCCTGCAGCATCGCCGCCATGGTTTCGGCGACAAGCTCGACGGCGCGGCCTTCCAGATAGAGATCGCGCAATTCGGGAATGAGCGGCGATGGTGTGAAGATCTGCCGGACCAGTTCGACCATGCGCGGCGTCAGCGTCCAGCGATATTCGGCAAGGTGGTCGCGCAGCAGCCGGTTGCCGCCGCTCGTATCGCTGACGGCTTCCAGTGCGTCGCGGTGCAGCCATTCGGGCGAGGCAGAGACGACGAGATGGCGCAGGTGCTGCCGTCCGCGCGAGGCCCGGGCAAAATTCTCCGGGCAGGCGTTCATGATCGCGACGCCGCGCGCCACGCCGCGCTCGGCCTGGAAGGCGAAGCGTCGGTCGCCGATCGAAAGATCGACGCTGCCTTCGAGGAAGAAGATGCAGGAAAGCTCTTCCGGCAGCATGGAGGTGGCGGTGAAGGCGCGCTCCTCGATGGCGTCGCTGACATGCAGCACGAGGCCCTGCCGCAACTCGCGGTGCAGGAAGGCCCCCTTCATCAGCGTGTCGTCCAGCGAGAGCCGGTCGTCGGGACTGTCCAGCGCGATGCCCTCGTGGCGCATGAAATCGCGCACGCGCACGCGGCCGTCATTGTGGTTTCCCGCTTCGCTCTCAGCGGCCGCCATGTCCAGTCCTTCAAAGCTCACGCGGTTCCGCCTTCCGGCATGACCGCGAATGATGATCGCCCCTTTACCACGGGCAGAGATTTGCCGGAGCGCAAAGGCATCTGCGCGTCGCGCAAAGGAACCGACATTGTCGGTCGTGCGATTGATGCCCTAAGGAATAACTTAACTTGATTTATCAGGTCAAGTTTAAGAGAAGCTATGGGGCATGACGATGGGCTTGGAACAGAAGAACGGCATGGATGCAATGAGGATGGAGACGCGCGCGACCAGGCGCCGGCGCCTTTGGCTTGCTTCCACCGTGGTGCTGGCGGCGACCGCTGCGGCCAATCCGACGTGGGCGCAGGATACGACGACGCTCCAGACCATCACCGTCGAGGGCGGCGAGGATAGCGGCCGCGGGCCAGACCAGGGCATCGTCGCCAAACGCAGCCGCAGCGCCTCCAAGACCAATACGCCGCTTCACGAAACGCCGCAGGCGATCAGCGTCGTCACGCGCGACCAGATGGATGCGCAGGGCGCCAATACGGTTGCGGAAGCGCTGCGCTATACGCCGGGCATCCTGCCGGATCCGAACGGCTACGATATCCGCTACGATTGGCTCTATATTCGCGGCTACAACGCCTACGGCACCATGTGGCTCGACGGCCTCGTCCTGCCCGGCGACAGCAGCAACTACGCGACGCCCAGCGTCAATTCCTTCGCGCTGGAGCGCATCGACGTCATCAAGGGGCCGGCATCCGTGCTCTATGGCCGCGCCGTGCCGGGCGGCCTCATCAATCAGGTCAGCAAGCGGCCGCAGGAGACGGCGCATAACGAGGTCGGCGTCCAGACCTCCTCGCATGGCGGCATCCAGGGCACGCTCGACATGACCGGCCCGCTGACCGAGGACGGCGACTGGCTCTACCGCATCATCGCGCTCGGCAAGAACATGGGGACCCAGGTCGACCGCGAGCGCGAAAAGCAGCTCATGCTCGCGCCGAGCCTCACCTGGGCGCCGTCGGACGAGACCTCCTTCACCGTCTACGGTTCCTACCAGAAGGACCGCCCGATCTTTTCGCCGCGCTTCTATCCCGCCATCGGCACGCTGATCGACAGCCCCTTCGGCCAGATCCCGCGCGACATCTATTTCGGCGATCCGAATGCCGAGATCTTCGACCGCGATTTCTATACGCTCGGCTACGAGTTCGAGCATGCCTTCAACGAGACGTGGACGGTGCGGCAGAACCTGCGCTACTCCCGTTCCGACCAGTACATGTTCCTGGCGCTCGTCAATCCGGCCTTCGCCTACCAGCCCGACGGCCATACGCTGAACCGCGCCTCGGCGGTTTCCGACGACTGGGTTTCGTCCTTCAAGGTCGATACCCAGCTGGAAGCCCGTTTCGATACGGGCGCCCTCGATCATACCCTGCTGCTCGGCCTCGATTACCTGCGGGCAAGCTCCTCGACCAATTTCGGCAACGGTTCCGGCGTGCCGCCGCTCGATCTCCTGAACCCGCAATATGGCACGGCGCCCATCGCCATTCCCGCCATCCAGCGTTCGGGCCTGCAGGAGCAGCAGCAGATCGGCCTCTATGCGCAGGACCAGATCCGCTACGACAACTGGGTCGGCACCTTTGGCATGCGTTACGATTTCTCCGACATCGACACCACGGACCGGATGAAGTCGCCCGCCACCGTCACGACCAACGAGGACCAGAAGCTGACCTGGCGCGCCGGCGTCACCTATCTCTTCGACAACGGCTTTGCGCCCTATGCCAGCTACTCCACCTCCTTCCTGCCGACGCTCGGGCGGGACCAGCTGGGCAACACCTTCGAGGCGCAGACCGCCGAGCAGTATGAGATCGGCTTCAAGTATGAGCCGGTTGACGGGCGCGGCATGATCGCCGTCTCGCTCTTCGACATGACGCTGGAAAACGCCCTGACGCCGGATCCGGTGAACACGACCTTCAATCTGCAGACGGGCGAACAGCGGGTGCGCGGCCTCGAAATCGAGGGCAAGTACGAGCTGACGCCGGAGCTGAGCCTGCTTGCGTCCTATGCCTATTCGGACTCCGAGGTGGTCAGGAGCAACCGCGCCGTGGAAGTCGGCCGCGAGATGCTGCGCCTGCCGGAACATCAGGGCAGTGTCTGGGTCGCCTATCAGCCGAGCGCCGTGGAAGGCCTGACGCTGAGCGCCGGCGTTCGCGCGCTCTCCTCCTACCAGACGGACAGCACCTACCGGGCGGACTTGCGCATTCCCGCGCGCACGCTCGTCGACATCGGTGCGGAATACGACTTTGCCGCGCTCGGCACGGATTTCGCCGGCACCAAGCTCAAGGTCAACGTGACCAACCTCTTCGACAAGGAATATGTCTCCCATTGCCTCAACATAACGGGTGGAAGCTGCAACTACGGCGCGGGCCGCGCCATCACCGCGAGCCTGAAATACTCGTGGTGAGGTCTCTGCGCGCAAACGATCCGGGGGGAGGGGTCGTCGGCTTTCCGGCGGCCCTTTGCCGGCTGTCGGTCTGGCTGTTCGTGGCCCTTGCCGCCTTGGTCCTGCCGGCGCGGGCGGAGATCGTGCTTTTCGATGCCGCCGGCCGGCAGGTGCGCCTTGCTGCGCCCGCGCAGCGCATCGTCACGAATGAAAGCCTGATCCTGATTTCGCTCGCCCTCGTCGATCCCGATCCCGTCAGCCGCATTGCCGGCTGGGCGGCGCCGCAGCGCATCGACCGCGGCATGTTCGAGGCCTATCGCCGCCGCTTTCCCGCCATCGGGGGCATTCCTGCCGTGGGCGGCGTGTTGCCGGGCAAGACCTCGGTCGAGGCCCTGCTGTCGGTCAAGCCGGACCTCTTCGTCGTTTCCATCTGGGAGACCGGCTGGAGCGAGGTCGTCGCCACGCTGGAAGCGGCGGGCGTGCCGGTGCTCTTTCTCGACGGGCCGGTGAACGACGGCAAGGGGCCGGCGGAAACGACGGCCTTCTCCGTCGAGCTGCTTGCAAAGGCGGTGGGGCAGGAGGCGAAGGGCAAGGCCTTCGGCGATTTCCTGCGCGTCCGCTACAAACGCATCACCGACCGGACGGCGGCCGTCGAGCCGGTTTCCGTGCTCGTCGACGCCCATGCCGGCGCGACATGCTGTTCGACGCCCGGCAAGGGCAACCGGATGACGGAGTATCTTCGTCTCGCCGGCAGTGCGAGCATCGGCGCCGACGTGCCGGGGTATGACGGGCAGCTCAGCCCCGAATACGTGCTCGGCGCGGACCCGAAGGTCTATATCGCCACCGGCGGCCCGCACCTCGCCGCGCAGGGCGGTCTCGTGCTCGGCGGCGGCATTTCCGAGGCGGACGCGCAAAGGTCCTTTGCCGATATTCTCGGCAAGGGCATGCGCGAGGCGCTGACGGCCGTGCAGGCCGGAAAGGCCCATGCCGTCTCGCACCAGCTTTCCATCTCGGTGCTCAACATCCTCGTCTTCGAGTGTTTCGCCAAATGGATGCATCCCGATCTCTTCGCGGATGTCGACCCGGCCGAGACGCTCGCCGAGATCAACGCGCAATTCCTGGCGGTGCCGCTCGAAGGCACGTTCTGGATCGATTTCAAGCCGCAGTAGGGACGGACACATGCAAGGCAGGCAATACACCGCACAGGCCCGGATCGCGCTCAGCAATCCCGGCCCCGTCATCGCGGAATTCTGCGAGCACATGGTGGAGCACAATGCCGAGGTGCGCGACGGGCCTGACGGTCCCGAACTGCGGCTCGGTGCCATCCGCGCGCGTTTCTCCCGTGAGGGTGAAACGACGCTGGTCGATGTCGCTGCGCCCGATCTCGAAGGGCTTTATCTCGCCCGCATGTCCGTCGCCTCGCATATCCTGGAATTTGCCGGCGACGATCCGCCGGTCATCGCCTGGACGGGCGATGGCGGGGAAATCGTCCGCCCGCCGAATTTCCAGATCCTGGAGGTGGTCGGCTGCCGCATGGTGACGCCGCATATGCGCCGGCTGACGCTGGCGGGCGAGAACGTCTCGCGTTTCGCGGGCCTTGAAGCGCTTCACCTCAACATCATGGTGCAGCACCCCGAGATCGAGGAACCGCAATGGCCGCGCGTCGGCACCAATGGCGTGATCGTCTGGGAGCGGCCGGACCTGCGCCCTCTGATGCGCAAATACACAGTCCGCGCGCTCGACCTTGCGGCCGGCACGCTCGATATCGATTTCGTGCTGCATGACGATGCGGGGCCGGGCTCCGGTCTTGCGGCGCGGGCGGCGGTCGGTGACCGGATCGGCGTGGTCGGTCCCGGCGGCGGTGGCCTCGTTGCGGCGGACTGGTATCTCTTCGCCGGCGATGAGACCGCCCTGCCGGCCATTGCCCGCATGCTGGAAAACCTGCCGGCGGGGACACGGGGCAAGGTGTTTCTGGAAGTCGCCGATGCGGCAGAGGTTCAGCCCCTGACCACTCCGTCCGGCATGGTCGTCGAATGGCTTTTCCGGGACGGCAGGGCCGCCGGCAGCACGACCCTGCTGATCGATGCGGTCCGCGCGACCCCGTTCCCGGCCGAAGGCGAAAAGATCTATCTCTGGGCCGGTTGCGAATTCGAGGCCTTCCGGGCGATCCGCGCCTTTGCCCGGCAGGAAAAGCGCCTGCCGAACACCGACCATCTCGTCGTCTCCTACTGGCGGCGCGGCACGGCGGGAGACGACTGAGAGCGTGGCAGGCCGTCAGGCGTAGCGCGCGACGGCAAGGTCCCTGGCGTCGATCTCGGGCGCCTTGCCCGAGACGAGGTCGGCGACGACGCGGGCCGAACCCGAGCTCATCGTCCAGCCGAGGGTGCCGTGTCCGGTGTTGAGGAAGAGGCCGGCGACCTTGGTCGGGCCGATGACGGGCGTGCCATCGGGCGTCATCGGACGGAGGCCCGACCAGAAGCTTGCCTTCGAAACGTCGCCGCCGGGGAAGAGGTCGGTGACGGAGTGCTGCAGCGTCAGGCGGCGGGGCTCGCCGAGATCGTTGGTGTAGCCGGAGATTTCCGCCATGCCGCCGACGCGGATACGGTCGCCGAGGCGCGTGATGGCGATCTTGTAGGTCTCGTCCATCACGGTGGATTCCGGCGCGCGCGCGGGATCGGTAATCGGGATGGTCAGCGAGTAGCCCTTGACCGGATAGACCGGCAGGCGGATGCCGTGCGGGCGCACGAGGAGCGGCGAGAAGCTGCCGAGCGCGACGACGACGGCGTCAGCCGGGAGCCTGCCGTGCGCCGTGATGACGCCGGTGACGCGGCCGCCTTCCACATCAAGGCCGCGGATGATGCTGCCGTATCTGAAAGTGACGCCGAGCGCTGCGGCCTTTGCTGCCAGCGCATTGGAGAACTTGAAGCAGTCGCCCGTCTCGTCCTTCGGCGTCAACAGGCCGCCGACGATCTTCTCGCGCACATGCTTCAGCGCCGGTTCGACCCGGATGCAGCCCTCGGGATCGAGCACTTCGTAGGGAATGCCATCGGCGGCAAGCGCCTTGACGTCCTTGGCGGAGGCATCGAGCTGGGCCTCGGTGCGGAAGAGCTGCAGCGTGCCCTGCATGCGCTCGTCATAGGCAATGCCGGTTTCTTCGCGCAGGGCCGCCAGCGAAACGCGGCTGTAGTCGGCAAGGCGCAGCATGCGGCTCTTGTTGAGCGCATAGCGCGCGGAGGTGCAGTTGCGCAGCATCTGCGTCATCCAGGACAGCATCGCCATGTCGACCTTGGGCCGCAGGATCAGCGGCGCATGCTGCATGAACAGCCATTTCATCGCCTTCATGGGAATGCCGGGCGCGGCCCAGGGCGAGCAGTAGCCGAAGGAGACCTCGCCGGCATTGGCGAAGCTCGTTTCCAGCGCGGGGCCGGGCTGGCGGTCGACGACCGTGACCTCGTGGCCGGCCTTGGCGAGCTGATAGGCGGAGGTGACGCCGACGATGCCGGCGCCGAGAACGATGACTTTCATGATGTCCTCACAGGGAAAGAAAAGGCGTCAGCGGTAGCGCCGCGCATAGCGGTGGCCGAGGCTGGTCAGGATTTCATAGGCGATGGTGCCGGCGTCGCGCGCGACGTCCTCCAGCGTCTGATGGGGACCCAGCACCTCCACCCGGCTGCCGAACGTGATTTTGCCTTCGGGAAGGGCGGAGATGTCGATGGTGATGCTGTCCATGGAGACGCGCCCGACGATCGGCAGGCGCACGCCCTCATGGTAGACAGCGCCGCGGCCGGAGAGGCTGCGCAGCAAGCCATCCGCATAGCCGGCGGCGAGGGTGGCGAGCCGCGTCTCGCCTGTCGTGACATGGGTCGCGCTGTAGCCGACGCGGGTGCCGGCCGGCACGGTGCGGGTCTGCACCACGGCGACCTCGAGGCTGACGACGGGCTCCATCGGGTTCGCCCGGCCGGCGGTCGGTGCGCCGCCATAAAGCGCAATGCCGGGACGGGCGAGCACGCCGTGATAGGGCTTGCCGAGGAAGATGCCGCCCGAATTGGCAAAGCAGAGCGGAAACTGCGGGAAGTCTGCCGCGACACGCGTCATCTCGGTGCGCTGGTCATCGTTCTGCCCGCTCTCCGCATCGTCGGCAGATGCGAGATGGCTCATGACGAAGAGCACCTCGATAGCGCTTTCCGCGGCGATGAGACCGGCGAGCGTCGTTCGCTCCTCGGGCGGCAGGCCGAGGCGCGACATGCCCGTATCGAATTGCAGGACCGCGGGCAGGCTGCGGCCGAGCTTCCTGGCGGCTCCCGCCCACTGATGCCACTGTTCCAGCGAATTGATGACGGGCACGATGCCGCGCTCGGCCGCGGCGGTCTCGTTGCCGGGCTGGAGGCCGTTCAGCACGAAGAGTGCCGCGTCGCCGGGAAGATGGGGCTTCAGGCGCAGGGCTTCGACGAACTGGGCGACGAAGAAGTGACGGCAGCCTTCGGCATAGAGTGCGGGGCCGACCCGGTCGGCGCCAAGCCCATAGGCATCCGCCTTGACGACGGCCGCAGCCTGGCCGGGCGCGACCTCGGCCGAAAGCCGCCGGTAGTTGCGGGCAAGGGCCGTCAGGTCGATCGTCAGGTAGCCCGACGCGTTGCCGTAATCGTCTTCCGTGCGGTGCATGCCCCGTCTCCCCCGTTTGCGGGAAAGTAGTGAAACGATCACGAAATTGCCGACGAAACAGTGCTTGATTGTTGCGTGATTGCATGATTGTTGAAAGAAACGGTGATTTTTTGGAATGATCTGCCATGGCCGCTCTTGATGCGATCGACCGCAATATTCTTCGGCTCCTCCGGCTCGATGCGCGCATGAGCAATGCCAGCCTTGCGGCCGAGGTCGGCCTGTCGCCATCGGCGTGTCTGCGGCGCATCAAGCTGATGGAACAGGCCGGCGTCATCCGCGGCTACACGGCGCTCGTCGATGCCGGCAACGCCGAATCCATGATCGCCGTCATCATCAACATCACGCTGGAACGGCAGACGGAGGACCATCTCGACCGCTTCGAGGCGGCGGTGCGCAAGCACCCGGAAATCCGCGAATGCTTCCTGATGACGGGTGGTTCGGACTATCTGCTGCGCGTCGAGATCGCCAGCGCCGGCGAATTCGAGCGCATCCACAAGGAAATCCTCTCCGCCATGCCCGGCGTGTCGCGCATCCATTCGAGCTTCGCGATCCGCAATGTGCTGGCGACGAAGCCGCGTGGCCGGCGCTAAAACGCCTAGCGCTTGGCTCCGTAGTAGCTCTCCGCGATGGCCTTTGCGGCGGCGCGTGTCCTGGCGCCGATCTCCAGCATCTTGGCGGTGTCCGCCCGTGCGATGGGTGCGGCCACGGCAAGCGATCCGACCGGCCGGCCATTGGGCGCCAGGATCGGCGCGGCGGTGCTGATGACGCCGATCTCGAAGCCCTGCCGGTTGATCGAGAACCCCCGCTCCGTCGTTTCCCGCACAAGGCTGCGCACCTCGCCGGCATCGACCGTCGTGTGCGGCGAAAAGCGTTCCAGCGGTTTTGACAGCGCGCGGTCGATTTCGCCCTGCGGCAGGTAGGAGAGGAAGGCGATGCCCGAGGCGGTGGCATGGAAGGGCAGGGTGGAGCCGACATCGACGATCACGCGATGGGCCTGCGAGGATGTCTCGACATGGATGGTGGCGAGCCGCCCGCCGGAAAATTCCGACAGATGAACCGTCTCGTCCGTTTCCTCCGCCAGCACCCGTACGAAGGGGGCGGCGACGGCGATGAAGGGAAATCGCGCCTGGCGGATGCGCGCGAGGCGCACCGGTGCGGCGCCGAGCCGGTATTTGCGCGTCTCGCCGTCCTGCTCCACGAAGCCGTGCTTCTCCAGTTCCACCAGGAAGCGCCGTGTCGTCGCCTTGTCGAGATCGGAAAGGCGCGCAAGGTCGGTCAGGCCGATATCCTTGTCGAGGCCCGCGACCAGGTCGAGCAGAATAAGGGCCTTGCCGATGGTGCTCATGTGTTCCTCCCCGAACGTCCGTTTTCCACCTCATCCCGCAAGATACTTAACATGAGAAATAACTTGACGGCAGGGCAGGTGTTTGCAAATCTATAATTAAAATACGGGTTCAAATAATGAACCGCAAGCGACTTTCAACGGGAACCGCCGTTCGCCTGGCGCGACGGCATTGGAGGGCGGCAGCCGCAAGCGGCGTGCCGTCAGGATGGGAGAGGATCATGACCGATACCACCGTGCCGCAGGGTGGCACGAACCAGTTGCGCAAGAACAGCCTCGGGGTCGGGGCCGTTACCTTCCTCGTCGTCTCGGCCGCCGCGCCGTTGACGGCGGTTGCCGGCGGCGTGCCGCTGTCGATGATGCTCGGCAACGGGCCGGGCATTCCGCTGACCTTCGCCTTCGTGACGACGGTGCTGCTGCTGTTCGCGGTCGGCTATGTCGCCATGGCCCGCCATATCAGCAATGCCGGCGCCTTCTATGCCTATACGGCGCAGGGTCTTGGCGGTCTTGCCGGCGGTGCCGCCGCGCTCATCGCGATCCTCGCCTATAATGCCATGCAGATCGGCGTTTTCGGCCTCTTCGGCGCCGCGACGGCCGGCTTCTTCGCCGGCTACGGCCTTGAATTGCCCTGGTGGGTCTGGACCTATATCGGCATCGCCGTGGTCGCCGTCTTCGGCTACCGCCGGGTGGATTTCTCCGCCCGCGTGCTCGCCGTGCTGGTCGTGCTGGAATATCTCGTCGTGCTGGTCATCGACGCCGCCATTCTGGTGCAGGGTGGCGATAGCGGCCTTTCCGCCGTCCCCTTCACGCCGTCGGCCTTCATGAGCGGCACGCCGGCCATCGGCATCCTGTTCTGCTTCGCCGCCTTCATCGGCTTCGAGGCGACGACCATCTACAGCGAGGAAGCCCGCGAGCCGGAAAAGACCGTGCCGCGCGCCACCTATATCTCCGTGCTGATCATCGGCCTCTTCTACATGCTGACCTCCTGGCTGATGGTCAATGGCGCCGGCGCCGACAAGCTGGTCGGCGAGATCCAGGGCCTTGCCGATCCGACCACCTTCCTCTTCGGCCTGGCGGATCGCTATGTCGGCGGCAGTATCACCACCATCATGAGCATCCTGCTCATCACCAGCCTCTTTGCCGGAGTCGTCGCCTTCCACAACGGCGTTGCCCGCTATCTCTACGTCGCCGGCCGCGAAGGCCTGCTGCCCAAGGCGCTGGGCGTCACCCATCCGGTCTTCCAGAGCCCGCATGTCGGCTCGATCGTCCAGACGGTCATCGCCATCGTCGTCGTCGCGCTCTTCGCCTTCACGGGGCAGGATCCGGTGCTGGCGCTGTTCTCCTGGCTGACGAATGTCGGCACGCTGGCGATCATTCTCCTGATGGCGCTGACGGCCTTCTCCATCGTCGCCTTCTTCGGCCGCAACCCGGCTCTCGAAGGCAACAAGCTGGTGACGGCGGTGTTGCCGGTCGTGACGGGGCTGATCCTTGCCGCGCTGGTGGTCTATATTGCCACGAACTTCGGCGCGCTCGCCGGGGCCGAAGGGGCGCTGGCCGTGCTGCTGCCAGGCCTGGTGCTGATCGCTGCGGCCTTCGGCTTCCTGTGCGCCCTGCGCCTCAAGTCGAGCGACGGCAAGGCTTTTGCCCGCCTTGGCGTGCGGCAGGAAATCTGAGACTGGCCTGAAGGAGCGACGCGTTTCGGTGCGTCGCTCCGTTCTTCAAGGAAAGACAATGCAGGAAAAGATCGAAGCGCTCCGCAACCTCGCCGTCGCCCCGCGCGCGCTGTTCATCGACGGCAACTGGCGTGAAGCTGCCGATGGCGCGGCGTTGGACGTGACCTCGCCCATCGACGGCCGCAGGCTGACGACCATTGCCGATGCCGGCGTCGCCGATGTCGACCGTGCCGTCAAGGCCGCGCGCGCCGCCTTCGAGAAGGGCCGTTGGTCCAAGGCCGCACCGGCCGAGCGCAAGAAGGTTCTGCTGAAGATCGCGGACCTGATCGAAAAACACGCGCTGGAGCTTGCCGTGCTCGGCGTGCGCGACAACGGCACGGAAATCGCCATGGCGCTGAAGGCCGAACCCGGCAGCGCCGCCGGCAGCTTCCGCTACTATGCCGAGGCCATCGACAAGGTCTATGGCGAGATCGCGCCGACATCGGGCGACGTTCTCGGCCTCATTCACCGCGAGCCTGTCGGCGTCGTCGGCGCCATCGTTCCGTGGAATTTCCCGCTGATGATCGGCGCGTGGAAGATCGCCCCGGCGCTTGCCGCCGGCAATTCCGTCGTGCTGAAGCCGGCGGAAGTCGCCTCCCTGTCGCTGCTTCGCCTTGCCGAACTCTGTGCCGAAGCCGGCCTTCCGGAGGGCGTGCTCAATGTCGTCACCGGCCGCGGCGCCGTCACCGGCGAGGCGATGGGCCTTCATCCCGATATCGACGTGCTGGTCTTCACCGGTTCCGGCCCGGTCGGCCGGCGGCTGCTGGAATATTCGGCGCGCTCCAACCTCAAGCGCGTCTATCTGGAACTGGGCGGCAAGTCGCCGAATGTCGTCTTTGCCGATGCGCCCGACCTCGACAAGGCGGCGAAGACCTCGGCCTATGGCATCTTCCGCAATTCCGGGCAGGTCTGCGTCGCGGGCTCGCGCCTGCTCGTCGAGCGGTCCATCGCCGAGGAATTTTCCGCGAAGGTGGCGGCCATCGCCGCCGCCATGAAGGTCGGCGACCCCTTGCTCATGACCACCGAGGCCGGCGCGATCTCCAGCGAAGCGCAGCTTGGCAAGGACCTCGGTTTTGCCGAACAGGCGCTCTCGGAAGGGGCGCGGCTGCGCACCGGCGGCAAGCGGATTCTCGCAGAGACCGGAGGCTTCTACATGGAGCCCACCGTCTTCGACGTCACGCCCGGCATGACGCTCGCGCGCGAGGAAGTGTTCGGCCCGATCCTCTCGATCATCCCCTTCGATGGCGAGGAGGAGGCATTGCGCATCGCCAACGCCACCGATTACGGCCTCGCTTCAGCGGTCTGGACCTCCAACCTGTCGCGGGCGCATCGCATGGTGCGCGGCATCCGCGCCGGCGTCGTGCATGTCAATACCTATGGCGGGGCGGACAATACCGTGCCGCTCGGCGGCGTGCGCCAATCCGGCAACGGTCACGACAAGTCGCTGCATGCCTTGGAAAAGTATCTCGACCTGAAGACGGCCTGGATCCAGCTCTGAAGCGCCGTCCTCGCGACAAGTTGATCGCGCGCATCCTCCTCCCAGAACATGCGGCGGTGACACCCGGCGGAACAGGCAAGTCCTGCTCCGCCGGGTGTTGCGGTTTTTGGCGCCTGTGTCGGCCGGCGGAATATCGCACTGCATTCATATATTTAACGTGTGAACTATATTGACAGCGTTGCGCACCTGCGGCAAGCTCATGCTGAAAACAAGGTTCAAATAATGAACCGAAAAGGGAACATCACGTTATGACTGGGACGCCGCGCGCAGACCTCATCCTTACCCGTGGCCGCATCTATACGGTCGACGCCGCCAATGCCTGGGCCGAGGCCGTTGCTATTGCCGGAGGCCGCATTCTCGCCGTCGGCAGCGCAGCCGAGATCGAAACCTATCGCGGCGAAGGCACCGAGGTGGTCGATCTCGAAGGGCGCATGGCGATGCCCGGCTTCGTCGACATCCACAATCACATCATGATGGGCGGGCAGGCGGACCTTTTCGAAACGCAGCTTCCCGCCGGCGCCTCCGTCGATGCGATCTGCGCCCATGTGCGTGCCCAGGCGGAAGCCGCGGGCCCCGGCCAGTGGATCGTCGCGAACCAGTGGGGCGCGGACATGATCACCGCGCTCAACACGCAGGCGGCGCTCGTAAAGCTCGATGCGGCCGGCCTCGGCCATCCGGTGCTGCTGCGCGACGAAACCATGCACAATCGCTGGGTCAACAGCGAAGCGATGCGTCTGTCGGGCATTTCCGACAACCAGCCCGACCCGCCGGCCGGCGCCTTCGGCCGCGACCCCGTTACCGGCAAGCTGACGGGCCTTCTCATCGAATCCGCGGCCGGCATCGTCGAGCGCGTCGCCGCCGATCATTTCACCGAAGCGATGGGGGAAGCGGCGGTTGCCCGCGCCGTGGAGATCGTCAATTCCTATGGCGTCACGGCCTTCCAGGATGCCGCCTCCGTGCTCTCCATTCTCAAGGCATTGAAGGGGCTGGACGACAAGGGCGAACTGACCGCCTGGGCCGTCACGTCCCTGCCGCTGATCGAGCCGTCCTTCATGTTCGGCCTTTCGGGCGATGAGCTGCTGGCGCTGCGCGACGACTATCGTTCGAAGCATGTGCATCCGAACTACACCAAGATCTTCCTTGACGGCGTACCCGGCGCACGCACGGGCGCGTTCCATGATGCCTATGTGGACGATGCGGCGCATCCCCACGGCTATCGCGGCGAGGTGCTGGTCAGCTACCCCGACCTCGTCAAATATGTCGACAAGTCGGAAAAGCTGGGCATGGGCCTGAAGATCCACTGCGCCGGCGACTATGCCGTCACGGAGATGCTCGACGCGGTCGAGGCGGTGCGCCATTTCAACGGTCCGACCAAGGTGCTGCACCACATTGCGCATGCAAGCTATGTCCGTCCCGAGGATATCGCGCGTTTCGCCTCGCTTCAGGTCGTCGCCGACCTCTGCCCGATGATCTGGTATCCGACGACCTTCCTCGAGGGCCACAAGGAAGCCATGGGCGAGGAGCGCGCCACGCGCTTCTGGCCGATCGCCGACCTCGACCGGAGCGGCGCGCTGCTTGCCGGCGGCTCCGACTGGCCGGTCATCCCCGTGCCCGATCCGCTGAACGGCATCGAGGGCATGGTAACGCGCCAGAATCCCTCCGGCGCCTTCGCCGGCGTCGCGCTCTGGCCGGAGCAGGCCATCGACCTTGCGACCGCCATCCGCATCTTCACGCTGAATTCCGCCATCGCCATGGGACTGGGTGCCGAGACCGGCTCCATCGAGCCCGGCAAGTCGGCCGATATCATCGTGCTGGACCAGAACCTCTTCGATATCGCGGCGAACCGCATCGCCGCCACCAGGGTCCTGACCACCTATTTCGAAGGCCGCGCCGTCTACCGGCGCTAGTGCATTTTCGGCCGATGCCGCGGCGCTTCGGCGTCGGACAGCGCGGCGAGAACAAGAGGCATGAGCAATCTCGGTGAACCGGCGTTGCCTCAGGTCTCATCCAAATACAATGAAAGGGAGCAGCATGACACAGACCCGAAATCTCCTTCTCGCCTCCGCGGGGATCCTTCTGGCCGCTGCCTCCTCGGCGGCGGCTGCACCGACCTGCGAGAACGGCCCGATCCAGGTCGGCGCCGTCTCCACCGTCACCGGCGTCGTCGACTTCTCCGATGCGCCGCGCGCCACGGCCGCCGTCTTCCAGCAGCTCAACGAGGCCGGCGGCATCAACGGTTGCAAGGTCGAGTTCACCATCGCCGACGACAAGGGCGACCCGCAGGTCGCCGCCCAGGCGGCGCGCGACCTCATCGACAACAAGGGCGTCGTGGCGCTCGCCGGCGGTGCGAGCCTGCTCGACTGCGCCGTCAACGCGGCGACCTATGATCGCAACGACGTGCTCGCCGTTCAGGGCGTCGGCGTCGACCCGCTCTGCTTCAACGCGCCGAGCGTCTCGCCGGTCAATGTCGGTCCCTACACGCTGACGACCGCCGTGCTCGACTATGCCACGAAGAACCTTGGCGCCAAGAAGCTCTGCACCTTCTTCAGCATCATCGGCGGCACACAGGAAGCCTATGCCGCGGCCGTCGCACGCTGGGAGAAGATGAGCGGCAACACGATCACGCTGACCGACGTGACGCTGCCGATGCAGGGCGACCTGACGCCCTACGTGATCAAGGCACGTGACGCGGGCTGCGACGCCGTGCTGACCAATCAGGTCGAGCCGGGCGTCGTGCAGTGGGTCAAGACGGCGGATGCGCAGAAGATCACCGGCATCAACTGGCTGTTCCTCGCTCCCGGCTATACGGAAGGCGTCTCCAAGGCGCTCGCCGACAGCAAGCAGCCGGTCTATGTCGGCACGGAATGGGAGCCCTATACCGAGGCCACCGAGGCGAATGCCGACTGGGCGAAGACCATGGAGGCGGCCGGCCTTGCCAAGACCGCCTTCTCGCAGGGCGGCTACATGGCGGCCAAGGTGATGATCGACACGATCTCCGGCATCGAGGGCGAAGTCACCCGCGAAGCCGTGACGGCCGCGCTGAAGGAAGGCAAGGAGCTGAAATATCCGATCGCCGGCAGCGCCTATTCCTTCAGCGAGGCGAAGGCCCATTCGCCGATGCAGGCCACCAAGATCATGCAGCTCGTCGACGGCAAGTGGACCGTGAAGTCCGACGACTGGTTCGTCCTGCCGCCGGTGGAGTGAACGGCCGCGTCGGTTGGTGAAGCGAAAGGGGGCGACGGTCCCCCTCCGCCCTGCCGGGGATTTCTCCCTTTGGAGGGGGAGGCCGGTTGCAGGCAGCGCCTCGCCAGCTTCCGATGCCGGAATTTGAATACGGCTCCCTCCCTTGCCGATCTTTCCTCCAAGGGGAGGGGCCGGCGGGGAGAAGGGCCGGAATGACAGCGTGACCCGGAGTTCCGGAATGGATTCATTGTTCACTGCCGCCGTTGCCGGATTGTCGGCCGGCGGGGCCTACGCCATCCTCGGCGTCTGCGCCATCTTCACCTACCGGCTCGTCGCCGTGGTGAACTTCACCGGGGCCGCCATCGGCGCCGCCGGCACCTTCGCCATGGTGGGCCTCTTCGAGCTCGGCGTGCCGCTGCTGCCGGCCGTCGTCCTCGGCATTGCGTCGGGCGCGCTCGCCGGCATGGCGATCGGCCTCGTCATGACCACTTGGTTCGCCGGCAGCAGCGCCTCCACCAAGGCGGCGGTGACGGCGGCGCTGCTCGTCGGCATCATCGCCGTGGGCCTGCGCCTGACAGGCGGCCAGCATCCGCATTATTTCCCCGAGGTCATCGCCGGTTCCGCCTTCCGTCTTGCCGGCGTGGAGGTGACCTGGGCCGCCGTGACGACGCTCGCCCTTTCCGTCGCCTTCACGCTCGCGACCGAACAGTTCCTCGCCCGCACCCGCACAGGTCTCCAGCTCCGCGCCCTCTCGCAACGGCCGATGGCGGCCGAACTGATCGGCATCCGCGTGCGTCTGCTGGCGCTCGGTGTCTGGGCCGTCACCGGGGCTGTCACGGCCTTCGCGCTGATGATCATCGCGCCGCTGCGCTCGCCGGACTTCTCTTCGCTGAGCCTGCTCGTCGTGCCGGCGCTGGCCGCCGCCCTCATCGGCGCCTTCTCCAGTTTTCGCGCAGCGCTCTTCGGCGGCGTGCTGATCGGGCTCCTGGAAGGCTCCGTCAGCGCCATCGGCGCGGTCAGCCAGTATCGCGGCGCCGTGCCCTTCCTCGTCATTCTCGCGGTCCTGCTCTGGTCGCAAAGGGGAGCCCGCTGGGATGAAGCACGCTAGTTTCCGGGCGGCCGCCGTCACGGCCCTTTCCCTCGCGGCGCTCGGTGCCGTCATCCTCCTCGTCCTGCCGAAATACTGGGTGTTTCTGCTGACCGCCGTCTTCATCGTCGGCATCGCGTTGCAGAGCCTCGGCCTCGTCACCGGCCGCACCGGCATGATCTCGCTGTGCCAGATGTCCTTTGCCGGCGTTGGCGCCTGGGTCACCGGCTACCTGAACCTCATCGGCGCGCCCGGCGGGCTTGCCGTTTGGATGCTGGTCGGGGGGCTTGCCGCCGTGCCGGTCGGCGTCGCCATCGGCCTGCCGGCGCTGCGCCTGCGTGGCATCAACCTTGCCATCGTGACGCTCGGCTTCGCCGCCGCCTTCGACACGGTGCTCGCCACCATAACCTTCCCCGGCCAGACGAGCTTCACCCAGGTCGCCCGTCCCGAAGCCTTCGACAGCGACAAGGGCTATTTCGCCTTCGTGCTCCTGACCTACGGCATCATTGCCGTGGTGCTGGAATTCGTCAGCCGCTCGCGGCTTGGCGCGGCCTGGCTCGCCGTGCGCCATTCCGAGCGCGCCGCGGCTGCCAACGGCATCTCCATCCCGCGCGCCAAGCTCAGCGCCTTCGCCATCAGCGCCTTCATCTCTGGCGTTTCCGGCGGCCTGCTCGCCGGTTATCTCGGCACGCTGGTCTCGGAAAACTTCTCCATGATGCAGTCGCTGGCGCTCTTTGCCGTCGCCACCATGGCGGGCGCGCATTTCACGCTCGGCGCCATTGCCGGCGGCATGATGATCGTGCTCTTCCCCGAACTCCTGCGCCGGCTGAACCTGCCGCAGGACGTCGGCAATGTCTTCTTCGCGCTTGGCGCCGTGCAGGCGCTGTCGACTGGCGAGACGATCGCCGAGACCTGGACGCGGCTTGCCCGCAAGCTCGGCCGCAAGCGCGCCGTGGAAGGCGCTGTCGCCGCCGGCGCGTTGCCGGAAAAAACGGCCCATCCTGCGGGCATCGCCCTTGAAGTGCGCGACCTCACCGTGCGCTACGGTGTGGTGACGGCGCTCGACAAGGTCAATCTCAAGGTGCCTGCGGGCGCGGTCGTCGGCCTCGTCGGCCCGAACGGGGCGGGCAAGTCGACGCTGGTCGACGCCATCGCCGGCTTCCTCTTCCGCTATGACGGCTCGATCCTGCTCAATGGCGAGCCGCTGGAGGGTGTCTCCGCCACCTCGCGCGCGAAAATCGGCATCCGCCGCACCTGGCAGACGACGCGCATCGCGCCGGAACTGCGCGTCGGCGAGTATGTGCGCCTTGCCGCCGGGCCGATCGCCGAGAGCGAGCTGCAGAGCCTGCTCGCCTGGTTCGGCTGCCCGGGGCCGGAGACGCCGATCTCCACCATCGACGTCGGCACGCGCCGCCTGCTCGACGTCGCCGGGGCCGTCGCCTCGCGCGCACCCGTCATCCTGCTCGACGAGCCGGCCGCCGGCGTCTCCTATGACGAGGCGCTGAAGCTCGGCGAGCGCATCGCGGCCATTCCTGAAACCTTCGGCAGTGCCGTGCTCCTCATCGAGCACGACATGGATCTCGTGCGGCGGGCCTGCTCGGCGATCACGGTGTTCGATTTCGGACGCGTGATCGCCTCGGGCGCCCCGGCCACGGTGCTTGATATGCCCGTGGTGCAGAAGGCCTATATGGGCATCGAATTCGAGGAGGCGGCGCAGTGACCGCATTTTCCATCACCGGCCTTGAGGTCGACCGCGCGGGCATCCCCGTCATCCGCGGCGTGGACGTGCAGGCGAAGGGCGGGGAGATTTCCGTGCTGCTCGGCTCGAACGGCGCCGGCAAGACGACCTTCCTCGAAAGCCTCTCGGGCATCATTCCCGTTCGCGCCGGCTCGATCAGCCTCGACGGGACGGAGCTTGCGAAGCTCCGTCCCGGCGCGCGCGCCAAGGCCGGCCTCAGCCATGTCGAGCAGGGCCGTACCGTCTTTCCGGCGATGACGACGGAGGAGAACCTGAAGGTGGCGCTCCATCCCGACGCCGACCTCAAGGAGGCCTACGACCTCTTCCCGGAGCTGCTTCAGCGCCGGACTGTCGAGGCCGGCATGCTCTCGGGCGGCGAGCAGCAGATGGTGGTGATTGCCCGCTCCATTGTCAGCCGGCCGCGCGTCATCCTCATCGACGAAATGTCCTCCGGCCTCGCTCCCGTCATCGTCAGCCGCCTGATGCGGGCGGTGCGTCAGCTTGCCGACGAGGGCATGGCGGTGGTGCTGGTGGAGCAGTTCGCGGCGCTGGCGCTCGCCATCGGCAACCGCGCCTATGTGCTGCGCCGCGGCCAGATCGTCTATGACGGCGGCTGCGCCGCGCTGGTGCGCGACCCCGCCCACCTGCACCGCCTCTATCTCGGCGACGCCGCCGCGTGAATTTGCTTAACAAGTGAACCAGATTGACAACGGGGGCAGGAGCGGCGCATCCTGCCCCCGTTCTGCTTTCTTTTGCGGAACGACCGATCTTTGTTGGGAGGCAAAGTTGGATCTCGTTCAGCACCGAAACCTCGTGCCCGAGGCATGGACCGCCATATCCTACGATCAGTGGGCGGACGACCTGCGCTCGATCTGCGGCAATTTCAATCCGAAGACCGTGGAGCGCGGCGACGACGTCATCGGCGCGGCCCGGCGCATCGACGTCTGCGGCATGGAGTTCGCCCATGTCTCCAACAACCTCGACTGCGTGCGCCGCGGCTGGGACGACATCCGCCGCGACCCCAAGGAACACCTCTTCCTCATCGTGCAGATCGAGGGGAGCTGCGGGCTGGAGCATGGCGACCGGCAGAACGTGCTCGATGTCGGCGAATGCATTCTCGTCGATTCCACCCGGCCGACCACCTTCTATTTCGGCGGACGCTTCTCCAACCACATCTCGCTGCACCTGCCGCGTCAGACGATGTATTCCGACAGCCGCATCCATTTCGACATCGCGCGCAAGCTCTCCGCCTACGACCCGATGGCGCAGATGCTGCATGCGCTGCTGGCCAAGATCATGACCACGGCGGAATCGGATTCGGCTTCGTCGCACCTGCGCCAGCTCATGTTCACCGCCACCCGCCAGGCCTTCCATTCGAGCCGCGAGGCCGAGCCGCTGCATGCGCTTCACGACAGCGCCAGCAAGCGCCTGCAGATGGTCGACATGCTGATCGACCGGCATCTCACCGAAAACGATCTCTCCGCCCGCTGGCTGGCGACCCGGCTCGGCATCTCCATCCGCACGCTGCAGCAGGATTTTCAGGGCATGGGCGTGACCTGCACGACCGTCATCCGCGACAAGCGGCTGCGGCTCGCCAGGGAGAAGATCGAGCAGCTCAAGGAGCAGAAATCCGGCGGCACCATCGCGGAGGTCGCCTATTCGGCCGGCTTCAACGACATTTCCTATTTCAACCGTTCCTTCAAGGAACTGTTCGACTGCGCGCCGACCGATCTGCTGAAAAGCACGGAACGATAGGCTTCTGCGCTCCGGTCCAAGCCGGCGCGCGCTTCTCTCCAAGACGGCCGCGCAAGGGGCGGCGATACTCCTCCCGACACATCCAGGGAGGATATGACCTTGAAGCAGTATACGCTGCTCATCGGCGGCGAACGCGTCGCCACGCCCCATCATGCCGAAGTGCGCAATCCCTCGACCGGCGAGGTGGTCGGCCTGATGCCGCTTGCCAGCGAAGCCGATCTCGACCGCGCCGTCGCGGCGGCCGCGGCCGCCTTCGAGAGCTGGTCGCGGACCGACGACGCGCTGCGCGCCAATGCCTGCCGCACCATCGCGGAAAGGCTTGCGGAAAATGCCGAGGAAGTCGCTCGTCTCCTGACGCTGGAGCAGGGCAAGCCGCTGAACGGTCTCGGCTCGCGCTTCGAACTCGGAGGTGCGCTCGCCTGGACGCGCCACACCGCAGAACTCAGCCTGCCCGTCGAGGTGGTGCAGGACGACAATGAGGGGCGCGTCGAGATTCACCGCAAGCCCGTTGGCGTGACCGGTTCGATCACGCCCTGGAACTGGCCGGTCATGATCGCCTGCTGGCACATCATCCCGGCCGTGCGCGCCGGCAATACGGTCGTCATCAAGCCCTCGCCGCTGACGCCGCTCTCCACCATCCGCCTCGTCGAGATCATCAACGAGGTGCTGCCGCCCGGCGTCGTCAATGTCGTGACGGGCGAGAACGCCATCGGCGCGGCGCTGTCGGCCCATCCCGGCATCGCCAAGATGACCTTCACCGGCTCCACCGAGACGGGCAAGAAGGTGATGGCCTCGGCCGTCGCCACGCTGAAGCGGCTGACGCTGGAACTTGGCGGCAACGACGCCGGCATCGTGCTGCCCGACGCCGATCCGGCCCGCATCGCCGAAGGTCTCTTCTGGGGCGCCTTCATCAACAACGGCCAGACCTGCGCGGCGCTGAAGCGGCTCTACGTGCATGACAGTCTCTACGACGAGGTCTGCCGGCGGCTGACCGACTATGCGGCGGGCATCCCCGTCGGCGACGGGCTGGACGAGAAGAACATCCTCGGACCGGTGCAGAATGCCATGCAGTTCGACAAGGTGCGCGAACTGGTCGAGGACGCGAAGGCGAAGGGTGGGCGCATCCTCATCGGCGGCGAAGCGCCGCAAGGCGAGGGCTATTTCTATCCGGTCACGCTGGTCGCCGATGTCGACAACGGCGTGAGGCTGGTGGACGAGGAGCAGTTCGGTCCCGTCTTGCCGATCATCCGCTACAGCGACGTCGACGAGGCGATCCGCCGCGCCAACGACAACCCGGCCGGTCTCGGCGGCTCGGTCTGGTCCGGCGATCCCGACAGGGCGCGCGCGGTGGCGTTGCAGCTCGAATGCGGCTCCGTCTGGATCAACAAGCACGGCGCGATCCAGCCGAACGCACCCTTCGGTGGCGTCAAACAATCGGGCATCGGCGTCGAGTTCGGCACCGACGGCCTCAAGGAATTCACCACGATCCAGACGGTGTTGAGCTGATGGGCGCGCCTTACGACTACATCGTCGTCGGCGGCGGCTCGGCGGGCTGCGTCCTCGTCAACCGCCTGTCGGAAAACCCGGCAAACCGCGTGCTGCTGATCGAGTCCGGCCGGCGCGACCGGGATCCGTGGATCCATATCCCCGCGACCTTCTTCAAGGTCATGGGAAAGGGCGTCGACCTCCACCCCTACGCCTCCGATCCGCAACCCGGCCTCAATGGCCGCCCGAGCCTCATCCCGCAGGGCAACGTGCTCGGCGGCGGCTCCTCGGTCAATGCGATGATCTACATTCGCGGTCACCGCAACGATTACGACACCTGGTCGCAGATGGGCTGCCGCGGCTGGTCCTATGACGAGGTGCTGCCGGTCTTCAAGGCGTTGGAGAACAACGAGGCCTTCGGCGGCGCCTATCATGGCAAGGACGGCACGCTCGCCGTCTCCAATCCGCGTCACCGCCATCCGCTGTCGGAAGCCTTCGTCACGGCGGCGGTCGAATCCGGCCTCAAGCCGAACGCGGATTTCAACGGCGCGGAGCAGGAAGGCGTCGGCTTCTACCAGAGCACCACCCGCAACGGCCGACGCTGGAGTTCGGCCATGGCCTTCCTGCGCGCGGCCGAGAAGCGGGCGAACGTGACGGTGTTGACGGAACGCAAGGTGGCGCGCGTGCTGTTCGAAGGACGCCGGGCCGTCGGCGTCGCGCTCACGGACGGCACTGTCTACCGGGCGAACCGCGAGATCGTGCTTTCGGCCGGCGCCATCGCGACGCCGCGCCTCCTGCAGCTTTCGGGCATCGGCAACGGCGCGCATCTTTCCGCCCTCGGCATCGACGTGGTGGCGGATCTGCCGGGTGTCGGCGAGAACTACCAGGACCATCTGGAAGTGCCGGTGCAGGCCGAGACGCATGAGCCGCTTTCCATTCTCGGTCAGGACAGGGGGCTACGGGCGGTCGGCCACATGCTGCGTTATCTCACGGCAAGGCAGGGCCTCCTGACCTCCAACGTGGTGGAGTGCGGCGGCTTTCTCGATACGGCGGGCACCGGACAGCCGGACGTGCAGTTCCACGTGCTGCCGGTGCTGATCGGCTTCATCGACCGCGAACCGGAACCGGGCCACGGCTTTTCCATCGGCCCCTGCTACCTGCGCCCGCGCTCGCGCGGTTCGATCCGCATCACCTCCGCCGATCCTGCGGCGAAGGTGGATTTCAACGCCAATTCGCTCGCCGACCGTGCGGATGTCGAGACGCTGGTGCGCGGGGTGAAGGCGGCGATCCGCATCCTCGATACGCCCTCGATGCAGAAGATCGTCAAGCGTCGCGTCCTGCCGCGCCCGGGCGTCGAGGACGATGCGGCGGAACTGGAAGCCTATATCCGCCAGACGGCGAAGACCGTGTTCCACCCGGCCGGCACCGCCCGCATGGGACGCGAGGACGAGCCGATGGCCGTCGTGACGCCGGAGCTGAAGGTCCGCGGGCTCGAGGGCCTGCGCGTCGCCGACGCCTCGGTCATGCCGACGCTCGTCTCCGGCAACACCAATGCGCCCGCAATGATGATCGGCGCCCGCGCGGCGGCCTTCATGACGGCACGCTGAAGACGGCGGGCGCGGAGGAGCGCCGGCCGAAAAGAAACCAAGGAGGAGGAACCAATATGATGAAACTGTTGAAGGGACTGCTGCTCGGCCTGGCCTTCGGCCTTGCCGGCACGGTCGCAGCTCAGGCCGCCGCATCCTGCGGCGACAATACGGGCTCTGCGGCCACCGGCGAGCCGATCGTCATCGGCGCGATCACCGGCAAGACCGGGCCGGACGATTTCTCGAACTCGACCAAGGCGGCGAAAGCCTATTTCGACTGCCTCAATGCCAATGGCGGCATCAAGGGCCGGCCGGTGAAATACCTCATCGAGGACGACCAGTGGGATCCCGAAAAGGCTGCCCAGCTTGCTGCCCGCCTCGTCGATGACGAGAAGGCTGTGCTGATGGTCGGCAATTCCAGCTATGTCGAATGCGGCGCCAATGCCGACTACTACAAGAAATCCGGCATCTACGTCGTTGCCGGTGTCGGCGTGCCGCGCGAATGCTTCTTCGCGGAGAACTACGCGCCGACGAATGCCGGCCCGCGCGTCTCCATGCTCGGCGCGATGGGCTATGCGCTCGACAAGCTGAACGCCAAGTCGGTCGCCTGCATCGGCCCGAACATTCCCAATGTCGGCACCTGGTCCTGCGACGGCGTGATGCTGCTCGCCAAGGAAAAGGGCTTTGCCGCCGAGACGATCCTGATGGATCCCGGCAGCGCGGACGCCACCTCGATCATCCTGCAGGCCGCAGCCGCCAAGCCCGACGTTATCGTGCTCGGCATGTCGAAGGGCGTCGCCGTGCCGCTGCTCGTCGCCGCCGAGGAGCAGGGCCTGAACGAGCAGATCACCTTCCTCTCGGCCGCTTCCGCCTACGATCTCTCCGTGCCGGAAACTCTCGGCCCGGGCTGGGACGGCAAGTTCTACGTCAACATGGAGTTCAACGACCTTGAATCCGACACGCCCGACAATGCCAACTGGCGGGCCGTGATGGAGGAATACGGTCAGGCCTCCGACCCGCGCGACACCTTCGCCCAGGCCGGCTACCTCGCCGCCCGTATCGCGGAGAAGGCGCTGATGGGTCTCGAAGGCGACATCACCCGCGAAAGCGTCTCGGCTGCCGTGCGCAAGGTCAAGGGTTTCGAGAGCGACATCTTCTGCGCCCCCTGGTATTTCGGCGAGGGCCAGCCGCGCCACAATGCCAACTCGACGACCCGCATGGCCGTCAGCGAGGGCGGCAAATGGAAGGTCATCTCCGATTGCGCGCCGTCGCCCGATCCGGAGCTGAAGGACATCCGCGCCTTCGAAGCGAGCCTGAAGTAACCGACCGGCCCTGCGGGCGCCATGTGTCCGCGGGGCCTTCCATCCGATACATCGAGGACGTCATGTCTCTCCTGCCATTCCTGATTTCCGGCCTCGGGATCGGCGCGGTCTACGCGCTGTCGGGCGTCGGTCTCGTCATTCTCTACCGTTCGACCGGCGTGCTGAACTTCGCCTTCGGCGCCTTCGGTGCGCTCGGCGCCCATGTCGCCTGGCAGATCCTGCAATGGAACTGGCCGCTCGCGCTTGCCATCCTCGCCGGGGTCGTCACGTCGACGCTGGTGAGTTTCGTCTACGGCCGCCTCTTTGCGCCCTTGCTGTCGCATCGCGATACCGTCGTGCGCGCCGTCGGCACCCTGGCGCCGGCCCTCGTGCTGATTGCCGTCATGGGCGTCGTCTGGGGTGAGCTGCCGCGGCGCCTGCAGTTCCCGACCGACCAGATGTACCTGACGCTGTTCGGCGTGCGGCTCACCTTCACCCGGCTGATCGCGCTCTTTCTGGCGCTCGCCATGGTCGCCGCCATCACGCTGCTTTTGAACCGCACCCGCCTCGGGCTCGACATGCGGGCGCTTGCCAACGACCGGGACCTTTCGGCCATTCTCGGCGTGCGCGTGCTGCACACGGAAACCGCCGCCTGGGTGATCACCGGCCTCTTCTCCGGCCTTGCCGGCCTTCTGCTTGCCGATCTCGTGCGCCTGCAGGGCACGTTCCTCACCTTCGTCGTCATTCCCGCCATCGCCGCCGCGATTCTCGGCCAGCTCCGCTCGCTCTACGTGACGGCGCTCGCCGGCGTCGGCATCGGCCTTGCCGAGGCGGTGCTGACCCCGATCACGCTGATCTCGCCCTACCGCGCCGCCGCGCCCTTCGTCATCGCGCTCGTCGCGGTCACCATTCTTGGCAGTACGTCCAGAGCCGCGATGAGGGACAGATGAGCATGCAGGACACCCTTTCCCCCATGGCCGTTCCCGCCCCGCCGGCGGCGCCGATCCGCAGGCAATACCCCCTCCTTGCCATCGCGCTCGCCATGGCGGTCTTCTCCGCCGCCATCGCCTTTTTTGCCAATGCCTTCTGGCTGTCGGCGCTGACCTCCGCCATGGCCTTGTCGCTCTCCGTCGCCGGCGTCGCCGTGCTCTACGGCCAGCTCGGTCTCGTCTCGCTCTGCCAGTTCGCGCTGGTCGGCGTCGGTGGCTGGGTGACGCTGCGCATCGGCCATGCCTTCCAGCCGCCCTTCGAGGCGAGCCTTCTGGCGGGCGGCGTGGTCGCGGCGCTTCTCGGCCTCGTCTTCGGTCTGCCGGCGCTCCGGCTGCGCGGTCTCTATCTCGCGCTGGTGACGCTGATGCTGGCGGGTGCGTTCCAGATCGTCATCTCCGCCTGGGGCTTTCCCGATGGCGGGCCGGGCTTCCTCGGCCGGGCCGACGGTTCCGGCCGCGCCATGCTGCCCCGTCCGGCGCTCGCCGCCGAGGCGATCTCCTATTTTCTCTATACGGCGGCCATCGCCACGCTCGGCCTGATGCTGGTGCAGGCGCACAAGATCACCCGGCCCGGCCGCGCCTGGGCGCTGATCCGCAAGGGGGAGACGGTGGCGATCTCGTCCGGCGTCAATGTGCTCGCCTACAAAGCCTGGGCCTTCGCCCTGTCCGGCTTCCTCGCCGGCATTGCGGGCGGGCTGCTCGCCGGCAATGTCGGGCAATTGGAGGGCCGCGCCTTCTCCGCCTTCGAGAGCCTCAACCTTTTCGCACTGGCGACCGTCGGCGGGGCGTTCCACTGGTATGGCGCGGTCATCGCAGGTCTGCTGCTACGCGCCCTGCCGGCGCTCCTTACCGATCTCGGTATCGACGGTTACGTCACCATCGGCATTTTCGGCGTCGCGCTGTTCCATGCGCTGGCGACCGCGCCCTCCGGCATTGCCGGGCAGATCGCGGTGCTTCTCGCCCGCTTCACCAGGGGAGGGGAGAGATGATCGAGATCGAGACGCTTTCCGTCCGCTTCGGCGGCATCAAGCCCATCGACCGGCTCACGGCGGCGCTGAGCGCACCCGTCTCCGGCCTCATCGGCCCGAACGGCGCCGGCAAGACGACACTGCTCAACGTGCTCTCCGGCTTCGTGCGCCCGGCGGAGGGCGCCGTCCGCCTCGACGGGCAGCCGCTCCTGCCGCTCTCGCCGCTGCAAAGGGTGCGGGCCGGGCTGCGCCGCTCCTTCCAGACGGAACAGGTGGTGGAAGACCTGACGGCGCGCGAAAACCTTGCCGCGCTTGCCGACAATGTCGCCGCAGCCGGCGAACGCGGTCGAACCACGGACCGCGCGCTGGACTTCGTCGGCCTTGCCGGCGTCGCCCATCGGCTCGGCGCGCGGCTCAACCTCTTCGAGCGGCGGCTGGTGGAGCTTGGCAAGTGCCTGATCGGCACACCGCGCCTGATCCTGCTCGACGAGCCGGCGGCCGGCCTCACCGACGAGGAAGGCGCGCGGTTGCGCGACCTCGTTCTTTCCATTCCCGATGCCTTCGGCGCGCAGGTGATCGTCATCGACCACGATGTCGATCTCATCCGCGCCATGTGCGCCGAGACGCTGGTGCTCGACTACGGCAAGCGCCTCGCCCTCGGCCCGACCGATGCGGTGCTCGCCGATCCCGATGTCCGCCGCGCCTATCTCGGAGAGATCTGATGTCCATCACCGTGGAAAACCTCGTGGTCGAGCGCGGCGGCAAGAAGGTGCTGCACGGCATTTCCTTCACGCTCGCCGCCGGCCGGATCAGCACGCTGCTCGGGGCGAACGGGGCGGGAAAATCCAGCACCGTCATGGCGCTTTCGGGCGCGATCCCCACCGCATCGGGCACGGTGCGTCTTGGCGATGTGACGTTGACGGGCCTTTCGGCCGATGCGGTGCGCCGCCGGGGCGTCGCCATGGTGCCGGAGGGCCATCGCGTGCTCGGCCAGATGAGCGTCGAGGACAACCTGCTTGTCGCTGTGCTGGAGCGCGGCGTGAATGCACGGCGCGAGGGGCTTTCCCGCGCCTTCGCCATCTTCCCGGAACTGGAGGCCCGCCGTCATCAGCGCGCCGGGGATCTCTCCGGCGGACAGAAGCAGATGGTGGCCATGGCGCAGGCCTTCCTTGCCCGACCACGCTTCATGATCGTCGACGAACTATCGCTCGGTCTGGCACCCACCGTCGTCAGGCGGCTGGCCGAGGCGCTCACCCTTGCCGCCGAAGACGGCATCGGCGTGCTCCTGATCGAGCAGTTCGCCAATCTCGCCCTCGGCCTTGCGAGCCACGCTCTCGTGATGGAGCGTGGCCGCATCGTCTTCGACGGGGCGTCCGAAACCCTGCGCCACCAGCCGGATATCCTGCACGGCGCTTATCTTGCGGAGTGAGACGATGGCCATGCTCTCCCCCTTCGATGCCGCCGTGGGCGGCGACGTTCCCTTCGTCGCCCGCCGCCTGTTCGGCAGCGTGCGCCTGCATTTTTCCGAAGGGCGGGAGCGGGCGAGCCGGCTCGTTTCGGCGCGGCTCGGCCAGTGCCGCCTGACGCGCCTCAATGCTGACGCCCATCTTGTCGATGGCAGCAGCGTGCGGATCGACGGCGGCCGGCCGGACATGATCAAGCTGATCCTGCAGACGCGGGGCCTCTCGCGGTTTCACCAGGCCGATTGCGACCTGACGGTCGGGCCGAAGGCGCTCGTCATCTACGATCCCGCCTATAGCTACCGTCTCGAAAATCCCATGCCCGTCGAAGTGCTGATGCTGCAGGTGCCGCGCGAGACGCTGCCGCGCGCGCTGGCCGCGCGCCTCCGCCGGCCGCTGGCCGCTCCACTGGTGCCGGGCGGGCTGCAGGCGGTGCTGCTGTCAATGATGCAGACGACATTTGCGGAACTGGACCGGCTGGACGCCGCCGGCCGCGACAGCCTCGGGCGGGCCATGGCGGAGCTGACGCGCACCATCGTCGCCGGCTGCGCCGGGGCCGAAGCCCAGGCGGATGCGCCGCCGCTCGCGCTTCTGTTCGATCGGATGAAGGCCTATGTGACGGAGAATGTCCGCCGCGCCGATCTCGACGCGGCCGATATCGCGCGGCGCATGGGCTGTTCCGTGCGCTATGTCTACAAGGCCTTTGCCGCCGAGGGCACGACGCCGGCCGACTTCATCTGGGAGCAGCGTCTTGCCACTGCCGCAGAGGCCCTGCGCAGCCGTCCCGTCCGCCCCGGCTCGATCGCCGACATCGCCTTCGAATTCGGCTTCGCCTCCAGCGCGCATTTCTCGCGCCTCTTCCGCCAGCGCTACGACACGACGCCCTCGCAGTGGCGGGAAGCGGCGGCATGATCCGCCGCCGCCCCGTTCCGTCAGCCCTGCATCGCCTCGGCGACGCGGAGCGTATCGGTGAACTGCTCGAAGCGGCGGATCTTGTCGTCCGCGACGCCCCAGACATGCACGACGCGCACGTTCATCGCCTTGCCGGTCGCCTTGAAGCGGGCGGTGTAGTTGCCGATGGCGACCGCGTCGTTACCCGCGTCGAGCAGGCGTTCCAGCGTGAACGTGTAGCCGTCCCAGTCCGCGCCGAGGGCGGCGAAGACGTTTTCCACGATCGCATCCGGGCCGACATAGGTGCCGGCGCAGGGAAAGCCGTCCATCTCGGTCCAGCGGCAATCCTCGGCGATGTCGGCCAGCATGCCCGCCATGTCGCGGCGGGCATTGGCATCGTAATGGGCTTTGACGATCTCGTAGGCCGTGCGCATCAGACGGGCTCCTCACCGGGCTGGTAGGCGGTCACGGAGGCCTTGCGGATGAAGGCACCGGCATTGCTGTTCTGGATGGCGCCCTCGCCGTTGATGCCGAGGAACTTGCCCGTCGAGCGCATGTCGGCGAAGTTGTAGAAGAAGGTCGAGGCGACCGGAATCTTGAACTCGCGGAAGGTGAAGACGTACTGGTTCTCGGCGAATTTGTAGGTGGTGGCGAGGTCCACGTCGCCATGGCCACGCTGCACGCCGACGAGGCACTGCCAGGCATAACGCTTCGACGACAGGTAGGTGTGCTCGTAGACATGGTTGGGGCTGTAGGTGAAGTGGGCGCGAAGACCGATGAGGTCGCGCGTTTCCTCCGGCACCATACCGCTCGCCTCGCCACCGGCGATGACGCCGGGACGGAAAATCTGCCCGACCTGCGGCTCGCCCACCGTCTCCTCCTTCGGCCGCACGACCGAAAGGATCGAGAGCGCCCGGCGGGAGGAAAGGTTGAGGATCAGCGTCTCGGCTTCGAGGGGCTTTGCGGCGAAGGCGATCTCGACGAAATAGGTATCGGGCGCGACCTCGACCACCTCGACGGCGTCCGTGCCGGAGCCGGACGCTTCCGTCCAGGTCACCGTGCTGCCGGTGAAGTCGAGCGAGAGGTCGCGGCCATCGTCGAAGCGGATCGTGTGGCGCGAGCCGGCCAGCGCATCGGTGGCGGGCAGGCGGTTGGTGTCGATGCCATAGGCGAACTGGTCATAGGTCTTCCAGTCCTTCGGGTTTTCCACTGCCATGTCGGGTTCCTCCTGGGGCAAGTCCGGCGCAATGCGCCCGGACTTGCTTGAAACAAAGGGTTGGGGTGTTCTGCCGTTCGGGACGGCGGCTCTATTCCACGAAGGCGAGGGTCGGCAGATCCACGGTGCCGGCGCCGCCGTCCACCGTCAGGATCGCGCCGTTGATCATCGCCGCCTCGCCCGAGGCGAGGAAGCAGACGGCGTTCGCCACTTCTTCTGCGCTTGCCGGCCGGCCGAGCGGTACGTCCTTCGTCACCAGCGCATAGGCCTCGGCGATCGAGGCGAGCCCGTGTTTTTCCACCAGCACTTCCATCTGCTCGTCGGCCATCGCGGTCGTCACCCAGCCGGGGCAGACCGTGTTGGTGCGCACGCCGAGGCGGCCGTAGTCGCGCGCCAGCGATTTGGCGAGACCGATGCAGCCGTGTTTCATGGTGACGTAGCCGACGGCATCCGGTCCGGCGAAGAGACCGGCGATGGATGCAAGCACGACGATGTTGCCCTTGGCGCGGATGAGGTGCGGCAGGGTTTCGCGCGCGGAAACGAAGGCGGTGTTGAGGTTGAGGCGGACGGCGAGGTCCCAGGTCTCGTCGCTCATCGAGACGGTCGGGCCGACGCCGTGCCCGCCCGCATTGGCGATGAGGATGTCGATGCCGCCGAACCGTTCGGCGACGGCCGCGACGGCGGCCTTCATGCTGGCGGTGTCGGCCGCGTCGGCGGCGAAGACGGCGGCGCCGATCTCCTCGGCGACGACCTTCAGCGGTTCCGGGCGTCGCCCGACCAGTGCGACCTTGCCGCCTTCGGCGGCGATGCGCCGCGCGACCGCGGCGCCGATGCCCGTGCCCCCGCCGGTGACGAGGGCGACCTTGTTGTCAAAACGCATGTGTTCCTCCCTTGCTGGACCGATCATGCAGAAACGCGCCGCCGGCGTCGCGTCCGGTTCTGCACTTTGCCTTGTCCGAGACTGCAAAGAGGAGGGCTGCGGCCTCTACCGGCCGCAGCGGAGATGTCAGCCCGCGGGCAGGTAGGGCATGACTTCGAGCGCGCCGCGATAGATCATGTCGAGCGAGACATAGAGGATGATGGCAAGGCCGACATAGGCGATCCAGCGGTGCTTGTTGAGCAGGCGGGCGATGAAGTTCGCCGCGATGCCCATCAGCGCGATGGAGAGCGCAAGGCCGATGATCAGCACGCTCGGATGCTCGCGCGCCGCGCCGGCGACGGCGAGCACGTTGTCGAGCGACATGGAGACGTCGGCGACGACGATCTGCGTGGCCGCCTGGAAGAAGGTCTTGCGCGGTGCTCCGGCGACCTCTTCGCCATCCTCGCCCGCCTCATGGCCGCCGCTGCGCAGTTCGCGCCACATCTTCCAGCAGACCCAGAGCAGCAGCAGGCCGCCGGCGAGCAGGAGGCCGATGATCGCGAGCAGGTGCACCGCAATGGTCGCGAAGGCGATGCGCAGCACCGTCGCCGCGATGATGCCGACGAGGATCGCCTTCTTGCGCTGGTCGGCCGGCAGGCCCGCCGCCGCAAGGCCGATGACCACGGCATTGTCGCCGGCCAGAACGAGGTCGATCGCGATGACCTGCAAGAGCGCCGTCAAACCGGCCGCTGTGAAAATTTCCATGTTTCGCCACCTTCAGAAATGCATCGGCTGTCCCTGGAGGCGCACAGGAGTCCGTCTCCACCCATTCCGATCACTACCGCTTCGGTTTTGCCTTTTGCAAGGGCGCGGCGGCCATGCGGGTGCATTTGCCCCTCGCTTGGTCATATTTTCCGAAGGTCTGCCGCAGATCAGGCGGCGAGGGGGAAGACGGCGTTGACCTGCCCGGTGCCGGAGGAGGTGAAATAGCCCGTCAGGATCTCCGCCTTGCCGGCATAGTCGCCGCCGCCGAGCGCGCCGAACAGCATGGCCGTGTCGTGCATGAAGCCCTCGCCGTGGCAGAGGCGAGAATAGAGCGGCAGCATCTTCACGAATTCCGCGTTGCGGCCATCGCGCCACAGGTCGAGCACGCGCAGGTCCACCTGCCGGTAGAATTCGTCGGAAATGGTGTGGATGCCGGCGGGTGCATCGTTGTTGTCATGGATGCGGTGGGAGAGCGAACCGCTGGCGAGCACCGCGACCGTGCCGTCGCTCGCTTCGATGGCCGCGCGCACGGCCCGGCCGATGCGGAAGCTCTCCTCCATCTCGTGCCAGGGGCACCAGGCGGCGATGGAGAGCACGCGGAAACGGCCGTCGGCATTGATGTAGCGCATCGGCACCAGCGTGCCGTATTCCAGCTCCAGCGTGTCGACATGGTGCGCCATCATGCGGATGTTCTCGGCCTGCACCCGCCGGGCGATCTCGTCGCCGAGCGCCGGTGCGCCGCGATAGTCATAGGGGAGATTCTGGATGAAGTGCGGGAACTCGTTGCTGGTATAGACGCCCTGATACCGCGCGCGGGCGTTGATGTGGTAGGCGGTGTTGACCAGCCAGTGCGTATCGAAGACGACAATGGTGTCGACGCCAAGCGCATCGCAGCGCCGACCGATTTCCGTCAGGCCGTCGATGGCCTCCTGCCGGCAGCCATGATTCGGGCCGGGCATTTCGGATATGAACATGGACGGGACATGCGTGATCTTGGCGGCAAGCGACAGTGTTCCCATGACCTTCTCCTCCTTGGCCGTTCGGGGACCTTCCCTGGGGATGAAGGATAGTGAAGCGGGAAGAGCGGACGTTGATCCAGATCAAATAATAAACATGTTAAATAAATTGAAGGGCGCCTCGGGCAATGATGTCGGCAGGGTGGTCGGCGGCCTTTGATATCAAGGTGTTGGGCCGCCCCCGGCAGGGAACCACGGCGCTGACGCTCTTGATGTTTCGGTTCATTATATGAACCATGACTTCAAATATAGACTTGCAATACGCCGAACTTCCTGCCAGATTAATTCGCATGTTAAGTATATTCGTTCGCGAGACGCCGGAGGAGGCGGGCGGACGGACGGGCTTGACGCGAGGCGGACCAGATGGACGTCTGCGTGGAGCCTGAAGGCAAACGAAGAGGATACGGTTTGATGAGCGCAAGCGCCCGTCTGCCCCATATTCTGGTGATCGGCACCGGCGACACCAAGAGCGAGGAACTTCTGTACATGGCCGAGATCATCGGCCAGGCGGGCGGCATCCCCGTCATGGTGGATGTCAGCATCCTCGGCGATCCGCCCTATGTGCCCGACCATTCCAAGCACCAGGTCGCCGCCGCCGCCGGCACGAGCATCCCGGCGATCCTCGACAGCGGCGACGAGAATTCCGCCATGGCGCTGATGGCCAAGGGCGCGGTGACGCTGGTGCGCGGTCTCTGCGAGGCCGACGAGGTAGACGGCATGATCGCGCTCGGCGGTTCGCTCGGCACCGATCTTGCGCTCGACGTCGCTGCCACCCTGCCGCTTGGCACGCCGAAATTCATCGTCTCCACCATCGCCTATTCCCATCTCCTGCCGCCGGAGCGCATCGCGCCGGACCTTATGATGATCCTGTGGGCGGGCGGGCTCTACGGGCTGAACCCGATCTGCCGGGCGGTGCTGTCGCAGGCCTGCGGCGCGGTGGTCGGCGCGGCGAAGGCCGTCGAGAAGCCGGGCCGCGCGCGGCCGCTGATCGGCATGACTTCGCTCGGTTCCTCCTGCCTCAAATACATGAAGGTTCTGAAGCCGGAGTTGGAACGGCGCGGCTACGACGTCGCGGTCTTCCATTCCACCGGCATGGGCGGGCGGGCCTACGAGGCCGTCGCCGCACGTGGGGAATTCGCCGCCGTCTTCGACTTCTGCATTCAGGAAGTCACCAATGCCGAGAACGGATCGGTGGTAACGTCAGGCCCGGATCGCATGGAAAATGCCGGCCGTGCCGGCATCCCGCAGATCATCGCTCCCGGTGCGGTCGACATGGTGGACATGCCCGCCTGGCAGGAGACGCCCGATCGTTTCGAGGGCCGGCCCTATCATGCCCACAACCGGCTGATCGCCTCCGTCACCGTCTCGCCGGACCAGCGCCGCGCCGTCGCCCGCGTCGTCGCGGAGCGCATGGCGGCAGCGAGCGCGCCCGTCGCCTTCCTTCTACCGACACAGGGTCTGCAGGAGTGGGACCAGGAAGGCGAGCCGCTGCATGAGCCGGCGGCGCTCACTGCCTTCCTCGACGAGATGCGCACGGTCATGCCCGCCTCCGTCGCCTTTTCCGAGGTCGATGCGCATATCAACGCCCCCGAATTCGCCCTCAAGGCCATGGAGGTCTTCGACCGCTGGGTCGCCGAAGGCATCGTCGAGAAAGGCCGCATTGCATGACGAAAGCCCTTGTTCTGGATTTCGGCGGGGTCGTCACTCGCACGCTGTTCGAGACGCACGACATCACCGAACGCGCGCTCGGCCTTCCCGCCGGCACGCTCACCTGGCGCGGCCCCTTCGACCCCGCAACCGATCCGCTCTGGGTTTCCATGCAGGCGCGCGAGATCACCGAGCGCGACTACTGGATGACCCGCACCCGCGAGGTTGGCGCGCTGCTCGGCGAGGACTGGACGGACATGAAGACCTTCGTGCAGCGGGCGCGGGGGGCGGACGCCGAACTGGTGCTGCGCCCGGAGGCGCGGGATGCGATCCTCAAGGCAAAGGAGGCGGGCCTGAAGCTCGCCATCCTCTCCAACGAACTCGACCTCTTCTACGGCGTGGACTTCCGCAAGCGCTTCCCGCTGATCGAGCTGTTCGATGTCATCGTCGACGCCACCTATACGAAAATTCTCAAGCCCGATCCGCGCGCCTACGAACAGGTGCTCGCCGAGATCGGCATCGACCGGGCGGACTGCGTCTTCGTCGACGACCAGAAGAAGAACATCGAGGGGGCGGAAGCCGTGAACCTGCCCTACGTGCATTTTGACGTGACCCGGCCTGCCGAAAGCTATGCGCAGGCGCTGACCATGCTTGGCCTTTGAAAGGAAATCCCATGCGCGATTCCAACTTCCTGATCGAGAACAACGCCCGCCATCTCTGGCATCCGATGGCCCATCCCGCCGAGATGCAGGCCAAGCCCCCGCGCATCATCAATGGCGGCGCGGGCGTCGAGGTGGTCGACATCAACGGCAAGACGGTGCTGGATGCCGTCGGCGGCCTGTGGAACGTCAATCTCGGCTATTCCTGCGAGCCGGTGAAACAGGCGATCCGCGACCAGCTCGACGCGCTGCCCTACTATTCCACTTTCCGCGGCACCACCAATTCGCCGCTGATCGAGCTTTCCTACGAACTGGCCGAATTCTTCAAGGAAGACGGGCTGACGCGCGCCTTCTTTACCTCGGGCGGTTCGGATTCGGTCGAGACGGCGCTGCGTCTCGCCCGTCAGTTCCACAAGATCAACGGCCAGCCGGAACGCACCAAGTTCGTCGCACTGAAGAAGGGGTATCACGGCACGCATTTCGGCGGCGCTTCGGTCAACGGCAACGCCAATTTCCGCCGCAACTACGAGCCGCTGCTGCCGGGCGTCTTCCATCTCGCCGCGCCCTATCCCTATCGCAACCCCTTCAACACTACCGATCCGGCCGAAATCGCGCAGGCTATCGCCCGCCAGTTCGAGGATGAGATCGCCTTCCAGGGCGCCGACACCATCGCCGCCTTCATCATGGAACCGGTGCTGGGTGCGGGCGGTGTGATCGTGCCGCACGAAACCTTCATGCCGCTGATGCGCGCCATCTGCGACAAGCACGGCATTCTCCTCATCGCCGACGAGGTGATCACCGCCTTCGGCCGCACCGGCGCCTGGACCGGTTCGCGCGGCTGGGGCGTCAAGCCCGACATGATGACGACCGCCAAGGCCATCACCAACGGCTACTTCCCCTTCGGCGCAGTAATGATCTGCGACCGGGTGGCAAACGCCTTCGAGAGCAACAAGGACAGCTTCGGCGCCATCGGCCACGGCTACACCTATTCCGGTCATCCGGTGGGGGCGGCGGCCGCGCTTGCCACGCTGAAGGAGACCGCGAAGGCCGATACTGCCGCCAACGCCGCCGCGCGCGGCGTCGAGCTGATGGCGGGTCTCGAAGGGTTGAAGGTGAAGCACGAGCTTGTCGGCGACGTGCGCGGCCGGGGCCTGATGGCCGCGCTGGAGCTGGTCTCTGACCGGGCCAAGAAAAGCGCTACCGCCAAGGACGTGGTGCAGAAGGTCTACGACACCGCCTACGAGGCCGGCGTCATGGTCCGCACGTCCGGCGCCAACGTCATCATCTCGCCCCCGCTCGTCATCACCGCCGCCGACGTCCAGAAGATCGTCTCGGCGCTCGATGCGGGGCTTTCGGCAGTTCAAGGATGAGCGCGATGGGTGGATTTACCTCCCTCTGCCCTGCCGGGCATCTCCCCCTCAAGGGGGGAGATCGGCAAGCGGCCGGAACCGTACCCGAATGGCAACGTCGGGAGGGGGTGAAATGCCCCCGCATCCAATTTTTCCCCCGCAGGTGGAGATGCCCGGCAGGGCAGAGGAGAGTGTCGCGATGACCGATACCGAAACCCTGCGCGCCCGGCGCGAAAAACTGCTCGGCCGCAACATGTCGCTGTTCTACGAGGATCCGGTCCATCTGGTGAAGGGCGAGGGCGTGTGGCTGTGGGATGCGGACGGGCGGAAATATCTCGACTGCTACAACAACGTGCCGCATGTCGGCCATTGCCACCCGCGTGTGGTGGAGGCGATCTGCCGGCAGGCCGCGACGCTCAACACCCACACCCGCTATCTGCATGAAGGCATTCTCGACTATGTCGAGCGCCTGAGCGCCACCTTCGATGCGAGCCTCGATACAGCGATCCTCACCTGCACCGGCAGCGAGGCGAACGACGTGGCGCTGCGCATGGCGCAGGCCGTGACGGGCAGGACCGGCGTCATCGCGACCGACTTCACCTATCACGGCAACACGACGGCGGTGTCGCAGCTTTCGACCCGCATGCCGCCCGTCGGCGGATATGGCGGCCATGTGCGCCATGTGCCGGCGCCGGACGCCTATCGTCCGCTCGGCGGAGAGGGCGGCGCGGCCTTTGCCGCGGCCTTCGCGGCGAAGGTGGAGGAGGCCATTGCCTCGCTCGCCGAAACGCCCTTCGGCTTTTCCGCGCTGATCGTCGATCCCTTCTTCGCCAACGAGGGTTTCCCGGACCTGCCGGAGAATTTCCTCGCCCCGGCGGTCGCGGCGGTTAAGAAGGCTGGCGGCGTCGTCATCTGCGACGAGGTACAGCCCGGCTTCGGCCGCACCGGCACCCATATGTGGGGCCATCAGAAGGCGGGCATCGTCCCCGATATCGTCACGCTCGGCAAGCCGATGGCCAACGGTCACCCGGTCGGTGGCGTGGTCGCGGGAACGGATACGCTGAACGCTTTCCGAAAGGCCTTCCGCTACTTCAACACCTTCGGCGGCAACCCGGTCTCCTGCGCAGCGGCCATGGCCGTGCTCGACGTGCTGGAGGACGAGACGCTGCAGGCAAATGCCCTCGAGGTCGGCGCCCATGCCCGTCAGGGCCTGCAAAAGCTCGGCGAAAAACATGCGTTGATCGGCAATGTGCGCGGCAGCGGTCTGTTCTTCGGCGCCGAACTGGTGCTCGACCGGCAGGAAAAGACCCCCGCCGCCGACATCGCCACCCGCGTCATCAACGGCATGCGCGAGCGCGGTGTGCTGATGGGCAAGCTCGGCATTCACCAGAACGCCACCAAGATCCGCCCGCCCATGCCCTTCTCCAAGGAGAGTGCCGACCTGATGCTCGCGACGCTCGACGACGTTCTGGGCGGGCTTTGAGCCGATGGAAGGCATCGTCGAGACCCTGACGGACCGGGCGATTGCCGCCATTGCCCACTGGGACCTGCCGGAGCAGGTGCCGGAGCTGATCAAGTATCGCGAGAACGCGGTCTTCAAGGTGCGGCTCGCCTGGGGCGAGCCGGCCGCGTTGCGGCTGCACCGCCCGGCCTATCATTCCGGCGCGGCGCTCGCTTCGGAACTCGCCTTCATGGCGAGCCTGCGCGATCGTGGGCTTGCCGTACCGCAGCCGATCCCGGCGCGGAACGGGGATTTGCTCGTCGCCTTCGGCGAGGGGCCGTTCCATGCCGATCTCATCTGCTGGGTGGACGGTGAACCGCTCGGCGAGACCGGAACGCCCCTGGTGTCCGAGGGACGTGACCTGCCGGGCATTTTCCGCGCGGTGGGCCGCGAAATGGCGTTGCTGCACGGTGCGGCCGACGCCTTCCAGCAGCCGGTCGGTTTCGAGCGGCCGGCCTGGGATACGGCGGGCCTGCTCGGCGAGGCGCCGTTCTGGGGCCGGTTCTGGGATTGTCCGGTGCTGCCGGCCGAAGACCGGGCCTATCTGACGGCATTGCGCACGACGCTTTCGACCCGGCTCGCGGCGGCCGCGCCGGGGCTCGACTACGGGTTGATCCACGCGGATATCGTGCGTGAGAACATTTTCGTGCGAAAGGGTGCGGTCGCCTTCATCGATTTCGACGATTGTGGCTTCGGCTTCCGCCTGTTCGATCTTGCGACGACGCTGCTGCGCAACCGGCGGGAGCCGGACTATCCGCTGTTCCGCAGCGCATTGCTGGAAGGTTATGCCGGTGTCCGTCCGCAGGCCCAGACGGCGTTCGCGCATCTGCCATTGTTCCTGCTGCTGCGGGCGCTCACCTATATCGGCTGGGCGGCGGAGCGGCCGGACCTGCCGGACAATGCCGATCGCCTGCGGCGCTATGTTGCCGACGTGCGTGCGCTCGCCGCGGAGATGACGGAAAGCCTTTGAAACCCGCCATAATGCCCTGAAATAGCGGGATTTCCAGGAGGGCCGTAACCTCTGTTTAACGATACTTTAGTACCATCGTGTAAATATGTTATCATAAAAACATAGGTGGGGTTCGTGTCCAGATTTTCGTTACAGCAGCTTCTTTATCTCATCGCCGTCGCGCCGCTCCTCGCCTTTCTGTGGCTGGGAGGCGAGGCGGTGTCCGAGGCCTATGACAAATACGAGGTGATGCAGCGGCAGATGGTGGTGCAGCGCCTTGCCGAAGCCGGCCGCAAGATCGCGCAGGCTCTGCCGGCCGAAGGTTTTTCGACGGCCGATACCCGCACCCGCCAGCGCGCAGTGACGGACGAGGCGCTGGCGAACCTCAACGCCGCCTTCGAGGACTGGAAGGCCGAAGGCAACCGCGACGGCTCGATCGAGAGCGATGTGGGCATCATCCGCACGAAGCTCGAAGGATTGGCCACGTATCGCGGCCATGTGGACGCAACGGGCGAATCCGATCTCAATGAGGCGCTGGCCGTGCTCCAGCCGGCCTCGGCTGCTGGGCTCGACCTCGTGCGGCGCTCGGCGGCGACCATCGACGACCTTGCGCTTTCCCGGCTGATCGACGGTTATCATGCGCTGCTGCAGGTGGGCGATGCCGGCCAGATCGAGATCGACTACGGCAAGCACTATCTCGGTGGCGGATCGCTTGCGCCCGGCGATGTCGCGTTCCTGCTCTACGCGCGAAACCTGCGTGTCGTCTATAACCAGAAGATCGCCGAATTCCTGCCGCCGGCGCAGGTGGAAAAGCTGACGGCCTTCCGGGGCAGTCCCGACGGCGCCTTCCTCGACAGGACACTCGAAGCCATGTACGCGGCCCCGCCGGCGGCAGCAGACGCTGCGGCGGTGGACCGCTGGATGGCTGCGGCCAATGCGCAGGCCGATCTCTTCAACGCCGTCGTCGACGAGACCTCGGTCCTCCTGGAGCGCTTGACCGGCGAGCGTATCGCCCATCTCGAATGGCGGCTGCAATCCGTGCTGATGCTGTCGGCCGGCATCTTCCTCGGCGCTCTGGCGCTCTGCCTCCTGACCGTGCGCACCGTCTCGAAGATGGTACGGGCGATCTGCCGCCGCATGCTGGCGCTGGCCGAAGGCGAGACCGTCGAGGCCGTGCCCTTCGTCGCCCGGCGCGATCTCATCGGTGAGATGGCGCGCTGCGTCGATGTCTTCCGCGGCGCAGCGATCCGCAATGGCGAATTGGAGGCGGAAGCCGAAGAGAGCCGCCGCAATGCAGATCTGGAGCGCCAGCGCATCGAGCGCGACGCCGCCGCGCAGGCGGAGAGCCGCCTGCAGGCTGCCACCGGTTCGCTCGCCGCCGGTCTGAACCGTCTCGCCGCCGGCGATCTTCTCTGCGAGATCGATGACGCCTTCGCCCCGCAATTCGAGCCGCTGCGCCACGACTTCAACGGCTCGGTGCGCCAGCTCCGCACGGCGCTCGCCACGGTCGGGCAGGCGGTGAAGGTGGTGCACGGCGGCAGCACGGAAATTTCCGCGGCCTCCGACAACCTCGCCCGCCGCACCGAAGCGCAGGCCGCCTCGCTGGAAGAGACCGCCGCGGCGCTGGAGGAGATCAGCGCCAATGTGCACGCCACCTCGCAGCGCACCGGCGAGGTGCGCGACCTCGTCAGCGAGACGCGCGGCAATGCCCGCAGGTTCTCCGGCGTGGCGGAGGACGCGATCCAGGCAATGCATGGCATCGAGGATTCTTCGCGCCAGATCAGCCAGATCATCGCCGTGATCGACGAGATCGCCTTCCAGACCAATCTTCTCGCCCTCAATGCCGGTGTTGAGGCCGCCCGTGCTGGCGAGGCCGGCAAGGGGTTTGCCGTGGTGGCGCAGGAGGTACGCGAACTGGCGCAGCGTTCGGCGCGGGCCGCCAAGGAGATCAAGACACTGATCACCACCTCGCAGGCGCGTGTCGAGGACGGCGTGAAGCTGGTCGGCGCGACGGGCGGCGGTCTCGGCACGATCTTGGATCTCGTCCAGTCGATCCACGACCATATGGACGCCATCGCCATGGCGGCGCACGAGCAGTCCGGCGGGCTGCAGCAGGTCAACGAGGCGGTCAACGTCATGGACCAGGCGACGCAAAGCAATGCGGCGATGGTGGAGGAGATGAACGCGGCCGCCGCCTGCCTTGTGGGCGAGGCGCAGGGTCTTGCTGCCATGCTGGAGCGTTTTCGCACCGAGGCGCCGGGCCAGGGCCAGCGTATGGGCCGCGCGGCGTAGAGACCGCAAACGCCCGGCCACGCCTCAGGCGCGGCTGCGGCGCTGCTCGGCCTTGTAGCGTAGAAGCGCGAGGCCTTCTTCCGTGCCGGGCACAAGCCTGGCGGCGATGTCGGCGAAGATGCGGAACTGCTGCGGGTCGAGCCCCGCGAAGATCGCGTCGTTGACGGGCCGCTGGGTCTCGGCGAGCTCGGCCAGCAGGCCGCGGGCCTTGTCCGTCACGCGGACGATGACGCGTCGGCCATCCTCGGGATGGGCGGACTTGTCGACGAGACCGGCCTTGACGAGCTTGGCAACCTCCAGCGTCACGAAGGCCCCGGACTGGTGCAGGTGATCGCTCACCTGGCTGATGCCGACATCGGCCTCCTTGGAAAGGTGTTCGATGGCGATGAGGATCGAGAAGGCGGGACCGGTGAGGCCGATCACTTCGCCGAGCCGGTTGCGGATTTCCAGCAGCCGGGTGGCGAAGCCGAGCGCGTCGTGGATCATCTGGCGGAAGGGCGCGTCGTCGCCGTCCTCGAGCAGTTCGGGCCTGCTGATCGTCACTGACATCGTCCGTCCTTCAGCTTTGCGACTTACCTAGCTGAGACAGCATATAGAGCGGGCCGCCGGCCCGCTCAACGGAATTGTCATGCTGCGGACTGCGTTTCTCGTGGCTGGAGCGTCACCGCACCACGCTCGATCAGCAATGTCTCGTCGGCCACGGACTTGAGCAGGTTGGGGCTCGATTCGGTGATCAGCAGGGTCAGGTCGCGCATGGTCTCGCGCAGGCGCGACAGCGTGCGGGCATAGTCGAGCGCCAGTGCCGGAGCGAGGCCCTGGAAGGGCTCGTCCAGCATCAGAAGCTTTTCCGCCACCATCAGCGCCCGGCCGAGCGCCACCATCTTGCCCTGTCCGCCGGAAACGCCGTTGCCGGGCCGGGCGCGCATGACGTGCAGTTCCGGCAAGAGCGCATAGACCTTTTCCAGCCGCCGCCGGATCTCGGCCTGCGGCAGCTTCAGCGCCTGGCCGGGCAGGACGATGTTCTCCTCGACCGTGAAGTCCGGGATCAGCCGCCGGTCCTCCGGGGCATAGCCGATGCCGGCCGGGGCGCGGGCGAAGGCGGGCAGCGCCAGCATCTCCTTGCCGTCCAGCAGGACGGAGCCGGATTCGGCCGGCACGAGGCCCATGACGGCGCGCAGCAGTGTGGTCTTGCCCGCGCCGTTGCGGCCGATCAGCACCGTGGTCGCGCCCGGCGTCAACGAGAAGGCGACGTCGCGCAGGATCTTCGCGCCTGCCAGCGATACATTGAGGGAAGAGACGGTCAGCATCAGGCCACTCCGATCACGTTTTCAATGACGCGTTCATCCTTGAACACGGTTTCCGGTTTGCCCTCCGCCATCACGCGCCCGGCCTCCCAGACGACGACGCGGTCGGCATAACGCTCCACCACGTCCATGTCGTGCTCGACGAAGAGGGCGGAGACCTTTGCCTGGCGGAGCGCGCCCATCAGCGTTTCCATCAGGGCGAAGCGTTCCAGCGCGCTGACGCCACTGGTCGGCTCATCGAGCAGCACGAGGCGGGGTTTCAGCGCCAGCGCGATGGCGATGTCCACCAGCTTGCGCCGGCCCTCGGGCAGGGTGGAGGCGAGCGTCGGGGCGCAGTCGGCAAGGTTGAACATGGCAAGCAGCGCCATGGCCTCGTCGCGATACTGCGGCCGGTCGAGCGACCGACCGGCCTGCCACACGCCCTCGCGCGAGGCGATGGCGAGCATCAGGTTGGTCAGCACCGTCTGCTCGAGAAAGAGCTGCGGGATCTGGAAGGCGCGCGCGATGCCCTTGCGGGCGATGGTGCGCGGCGGCAGGCGGGTGATCGGCTTGCCGTCGAGCGTGACCTCGCCTTCGGACGGGCGGATATAGCCGGTGCACAGGTTCAGGAAGGTCGTCTTGCCGGAGCCGTTGGGGCCAATGATGGCGAGAAATTCGCCCTCGTCGATATGGAGGTTTACACCATTGGCCGCTTTGACGGCGCCGAAGGTGATGTGCAGGTTCTTCGCTTCGAGCAGCACGGTCATGCGAGGTCTCCCTTTTTCGCCGGGCGCAGGAGGCCGATCAGGCCCTTGGGCAGGAAGAAGATGACGCCGAGCAGGGCGGCCCCGACGATCATGTTCCAGGCGTCGGTGACGCCGGCGGCGAGCGTATGCACCAGTTCCAGGAACACCGCGCCGACGAAGGGGCCGGCGATGCCGCTGACGCCGCCGAGCACGGCAACGAGCACGAGATGGCCGGAATCCGTCCAGTAGGCCATGTCGGGCAGGACGTGGCCGATGGTCATGGCCGCGAAGGTGCCGCCGATGCCGGCAAGCAGGGCCGAGATGGCATAGGCGACCAGCAGCACGCCGCGCACGGGAATGCCGAGATATTCGAGGCGGATCTCGTTGGTGTGCACGGCCGACAGCGCCTCACCGAGCGGGCTCCTGAAATAGGCGGCGACGGCAAGGCCCGCGAGCACCATGGCGGCGATGGCCGCATAGAAGAGGAAGGTCGCGAACCCCTTTGCGTCGAGCGCCATGCCGAGCACCGTGGGGGTGGAAACGCGCAGACCGTCCGTGCCGCCCGTCACGCCGTAGAACTTCGCCAGCAGCGAGAACAGCACCATGGAGATGGCAAGGTTCAGCATGGCGAAGAAGATGGCGCGGTAGCGCACCACGAAGGCGCCGATGAGCAGGCCTGCGAGAAGCGAGACGACGGCGGAAAGGGCGATCAGCGCGAAGACGTCGGTGATGCCGAGATCGCGCATGGCAAAGGCCGTGGCATAGGCGCCGACGGCGAAGAACATGGCATGGCCGATAGAGATCAATCCGCCACGCAGCAGGATCGCGACGCCGAGTGCGGCAAGGCCCTTGGCGATGGCGAGCGTCAGCACGAATTCCAGCCAGGGAAAGGCAAAGGTGGCCGCGATGAGGGCGAGGATCGCGCCGGCGGCGAGGAGAAGCAGAGGCATGGGTCAGATCTTTCTCGTCGTTGCGGAGCCGAAGAGACCGTAGGGCCGCACGAGCAGTACGAGCAGCATCACGAGATAGGGCGCGACCGCATCGAGTTCCGGGGCGTAGTAGATGGCGAAGACGCGGGCGAGCGCGACGATGACGGCAGCGACCGCCGCGCCTTCGATCTTGCCGAGCCCGCCGATGGCGGCGACCGCGAAGGCGAGCACCATCGTGTCGGCGCCGAGACCAGGCGAGACGCCAGCCTGCGGCACGGTGAGCGCGCCGCCGAGCGCGGCCAGGAAGACGCCGAGGCTGAAGGCGATCATGAAGACGCGGTTGGTGTTGATGCCGAGCGCCTGCGAGACCTCGCGGTCGGCGACGACGGCGGCGATCAGCTTGCCAATGCGGGTATGGCCGATGAAGAGCTTGAGACCGGCGAGCAGCGCGGCGGCAAGGACGATCAGCACGAGCTGGTAGGTGAGATAGACGACCCCGCCGATCTCGATCGAGCCGAGGAGCTGCACGGGCGTGTCCTCGTAGAAGGAATCGACGCCGAAGACGATGCGCTGCAGGTCCTCCAGGATGAGGAACAGGCCGAAGGTGACAAGAATCTGCACCGCTTCCGACTTGCCGTAGGTCCAGCGGATCAGCGTGCGCTCTATCAGCGGGCCGACGATGAGCGCGACGAGCGCGGCGCTGGCAAAGAGCGCGACGAAGGTCAGTACCGCCGGCAGGCCTGCGCCGACGATCCACAGGCCGAGCGAGGCGGCTGCATAGGCGCCGATGGAATAGAAGCTGCCATGCGCCACGTTGAGCACGCGCAGCACGCTGAAGACGAGGGTAAGGCCGACGGCGACCAGGAAGATCAGCGCCGCATTCGCCAGGCCGTCGACGAGAAGGGGGACGAGGGTTCCGAACATGGTTTTCTCCGTTCGCGGGGCAGGACGCCGCGCATGTGCTGCGCGATTTCACGGGCGGCAGGGCAGCGCGTGCACCGTGCCTTCTCCCCGAAGGGAGAAGAGGTGACGCGACGCTTCCTTCCGCCCGCACATGCCCTGCGGAAGGTTACTTGTAGGAGCCGGGCTGCGGCAGCTTGGCGGGCAGGTCCGCGGCGAGCGTGCCGATCCAGGCGAGCGGGTCCTCGCCGGCGGGGGGCATCAGGTCGGCGCCCTTGTAGCGTACCATGTTGCCGATGACCGGGCCGTCATGGCCCTCGGCCGTGGCGGTGATGCCGATGATCTGGTCGACCACGCCGTCATTGTCGGCGCGGGTCTGCATGGTGCCGGTCAGCGTCTTGACCTCGCTGCCTTTCATGGCCGCCGCCACGTCCTCGCGGCTCGGCCACTTGCCGCCATTGGCGGCCATCGCCTTCTCGTAGGCGGCCTTAACGTAGAGGAAGCTGTTGGCCATCTTCATCGCCGGGAAGACCGGCCATTTGCCGTATTTCGCCTTGTAGGCGTCGGCGAATTCCTTCGTCTCGGGATTGGCGGCGGCATCCGGCGACATCCACCAGCCGTCGCCGAGCACGCCGACGATGACGCCTTCGGGAATCTGGACGTTCTGCATGGAGGATTCGCCCAGCGCCAGCACGGCCTGCGAGGAGCGGAAGAGGCCGCGCGGGCTTGCCTGCCGCACGAAGTTTTCGAGATCGCCGCCCCAGAGATTGGAGAAGATGACATCCGGCCGGGCGGCGGTCAGGCGCGAGATTTCCGTCTGGTAGGTGCCGGCGCCGAGCTTGGGGAAGAGTTCGGCGACCACTTCCACATCCGGCTTGAAGGTCTTGATCGCCGTGGTGAAGATCTTTGCCGCGTCATGGCCGAAGGCATAGTCCGGATTGATGATGGCAATGCGCTTCAGGTCCGGCTTCACGGCCACGAGATAGGCGGCATAGGCGACGAATTCCGGCACGGTGTTTCCGTTCGGCCGGAAGAAATAGGGATGGGCGTCCTTGAGATAGAGCTGGTGCGTGTCGCAGTTCCAGCCGACGGTCGGCACCTTCATCTGATCGCTGACCGGGGCGAGCGCCATGCAGTTGCCGGAGGAGAGGGCGGCGATCATCACCTCGTTGGCCGCGTCCCCGGCGAGCTTGCGGTATTCGGCGATCACGCCCTCGGTGCCCTGGCCTTCGTCGACATAGGTCGCCGACAGCGGCACGCCGGCAATGCCGCCCTTTGCGTTGATGCGCTCGATCATCAGTTCGGCGGCGTCGCGCCCCGGCTTGCCATAGGCGGCGGTGCCGCCCGAGGTGAAGCTGAACACGCCGACGCCGAGCGCGGCAGGCTTTTCCTGCGCAAGCGCCGTGCCGGCGGCGAAGATGGCGGCGGCCGCGACGGCCGAGCGAAGAAGTCCACGATGGCTGATCATCTCTATCCCCTTGGTTTGGCCCGGCAATGCGGGCGTCGTTCCCGTCCGGCATGGCGATAGCGCCCTCCGCAGCGGTGCTGTGGAGCCGGTTCCGGCGCCGGTTTTCCTCGTCCTGCGCCCTGTTTTGATGATTGCGTAATCGCATGTGATATGCAAGATAAAACTGCAGTGAAATATCACTGTCGCTCAAATTAATGCGCCGCGCCGCACTGGCGGCCGCCGATACCGGAGGAAAGACCGCCATGACGACACTGCACTTGACGCTGGAAAGCCGCGACGGCCGCACGCCCGTCGCTTTCGATGTCTCCGATTTCGTGATCGCCGGCTGGGCGGGACGCAACAAGGAGGCGATGGAGCATCACATCCGCGAGCTGGAGGCGCTCGGCGTCGCCCGCCCGGCCGCAACTCCCACCTATTACCGCGTCGCCGCCGCGCGCCTGACGACGGCCGGCCTGATCGAGGACGCCGGAACGGCCGGCAGCGGCGAGGTCGAGGCCCTGCTGATCGCCAAGGACGGCAAGCTCTATGTCGGCGTCGGCTCCGACCACACGGATCGCAAGGTCGAGACCTATGGCGTCGCGGTCTCCAAGCAGGTCTGCGACAAGCCGGTCGCGACCACCGTCTGGCCCTTCGAGGAGGTGGCGGATCATTGGGACAGCCTCATCCTGCGCAGCCATGCCGTCATCGACGGTGCGCGCGTGCTCTATCAGGAAGGCCCGATCTCCGGCCTGCTCGCGCCGGAGGCGCTGATTTCCGGTTGGGCGGCGGAGGGCGCGCTGCCGGGCGGCACCGCCATGTTCGGCGGTACGATGCCGGCCATCGGCGGCGTGCGCTCTGGCACGCGCTTCGAGGGGGAGCTGGAAGACCCTGTCCTCGGCCGGAAGATCGCCTTCGGCTATGATGTGAAGACGTTGCCGATTGCGGGATGATCTGCTCAAAGATCAGGCAAGCTGCTTGTGCAGGCCCGGCGAGTCGATACTAATCGATCCGGCCGGGCCGACCGGCGGACAGACATGCGGAAGACGACGATGAGCGCCGATATGCCCCCTGCCGAAACCGAGACTGCGCCGACCGCCCGGCGCAGGCGGGGCGAACCCGTCGTCTCCCTGCGCGACACCGCCTATGAGGCCATCAAGCATCGCATCATCACCTGCGACCTGAAGCCCGGCGAGGTTCTCAGCGAAGGGGTGCTGAGCGGCGAGCTCAATATCGGCCGCACCCCCGTGCATCAGGCCATCGACCGGCTGGCGGCGGATGGGCTGATCGACGTGCTGCCGCGCAAGGGCATCATGGTCAAGCCGATCAGCCTCAACGAGATCTTCGACATTATCGACGTGCGCCTCGTCAACGAGGCGTTCTGCGTACGCAAGGTGGCGGAACTGGCCGAGCCGGCCGACATCGCCCGCCTCGCGGAAAACCTTGATGCGACCTGGGCTGCCGCCAAAGGGCGCGACATCGAGACCATGATGAATCTCGACCGCGCTTTCCACGCGCTGCTCGCAGCAAGCTCGCGCAACTCCCTGCTGCCCGACATCATGGGCAACCTGCACGACCGCTCCACCCGCCTCTGGTTCATCTCGCTGCGCTCCAACGAACATCACGTGCGCGTCTGCGAACAGCACGCCGCCGTCGTGGACGGCATTCGCCGTCAGGATCCCGAGGGCGCGGAAAAGGCGATCCGCGAACACATCGAGGCTTTCCGGGAAAATATCGTACGGCAGTTCTGAGAACAGGCCGCGCGCGACCGTCCGGCAGACGATGCCACCTTTTTCGTCGTGATTTAGGAAAACGATCCGGCGGCCGCCACCTTCGCCCGGCTTGCGGTGAGAAGGTGGTGGCTGCGGATCGCGGACGGATGGTTCGAAATCTTACCGCTTCAGCGCCGCTTCCACGGCCCGGGCGCTTGCGAACAGGTCCGCGTCGCGGCCGCCGCTTGCCGCCAGCATCAGGCCGACCGGGGCGTCGCCCTCGGCATGGGCGGGCAGCGAGATGGCGCAACCGTCGAGCATGTTGATCAGCGTCGGATTGCGCAGGAGCGTCAGGTTGGTCTTCACGAAGAGATCGGTATCGGCCTCGAGCGAGGCGATGGTCGGCGCGGCCATGGGCACGGTCGGCATGGCGATGACATCGTAGGGCGCGATCGCCCGGTTTGTCTCGGCGATATAGGCGCGGCGCAGGTGCAGCATGTCGATATAGTCGGCCGCCGTCTGCTCCTTGGCGCGCAGGATGCGGGCGCGCACCCGCTGGTCGTATTTTTCGCCGTGGGTTTCGAGGAGATCGCGGTGCCAGGACAGTGCCTCGGGGGCAGGGAAGCCACCCTTGGCATTGATGCGGCCGACCATCTCGAATTCTTTCAGCGGGATTTCCGTGACCTGCGCGCCGGCATCGGCGAGACGCTTCAGGGCGGCCTCGAAGGTCTTTGCGACATGCGGCTCGATACCGTCGAAAACCACCGCTTGCGGCACGGCGATCCGCAGGCCCGCAATGGCGCGTTCGCCCGCGCCGGCAAGCGACGCGCCGCTGAGGATTTCATGCAGGCCGGTGCAGCACGCGACGCTGTTCGCCAGCGGGCCAATGGAATCGAGCGTGAAGGAGAGCGGCAGCGCGCCGTCGAGCGGCACGGCGCTGGCGGTCGGCTTGTAGCCGACGATGCCACAAAGCGCGGCCGGGATGCGGCAAGAACCGCCGGTGTCCGAGCCGATGGCGGCGGCGGCCATGCCGTCCGCCACGCTGACGGCGGCGCCTGATGACGACCCGCCGGGAATGCGACGGGCGGCACGGTCATAGGGATTGGCGGGCGTACCGTAATGCGGATTGATACCGACGCCGGAAAAGGCGAATTCGGTCATGTTGTTGCGACCGATGACGATGAAGCCGGCGGCCTTCAGGCGCGCGATGGCCGGCGCGTCGGCCTTGGCCGGGGCGGCGTCGGCGAGCGCGGTAGAGCCGGCGGGTGTCGGCTCGCCCGCCAGGTCGAAGAGGTCCTTGACGGCAATCGGGATGCCGGCGAAGCGCGAAGGGGCAAGCCCTGCCTTGCGCAGGTCGTCGGCGGCCCTGGCGGCAGTGCGCGCCTTTTCCGCATGGACCTTGACGAAGGCGCGTGCGCCTTCGCCGGTTTCGTCGGCAATGCGCGCCAGCGACTGCTCGACGAGATGCGAGGCGGTGACCTTGCCGGTCGCCAGATCGGCCGCAAGTTCGTTCAGTGTTGCGCGCATTGCTTGTCTCCTGCCTATGCCCGAATCAGACGGGATCAAAATAGTGGATTTCGAGCAGCATGCAGCCCTTCTCCGACTTGAAGGGGCCGTGCGGGGCATGCGGCGGGCGGCAGGCATAGGTGTTCGGCGGATAGCTCGTACCACCGTCACCGTTCTCGTCATTGCCGACCGTCAGGTCGCCGGAGACGAGATAGACCTCTTCCCAGTATTCGTGCTCGAAGGGCTTCGTCGTGAAGGTGCCGGCGTCGAACTTCAGAAGGCGCGTGCGGCTGCCGCGGCGGTTCGCCTCGTCGAGCGCGCCGGAGATGATCTTCTGCTTGATGCCCTGCGGATAGCCCGTGGGCACTTCCCAGCCTGTCGTCATGTCGAGCGTGTAGAATTCGTCGTGCTGCTTGTTGACCGGCATCGGGTCCTCCTGTGGTGCGTTTGATGGGCAGACACGCTGAGGGCGTGCAGGCCATTTTGGGGGCGGCGGCGCTTGCGGCTATGGATGGTCGGGTCAAGCCCGACCATGACGGAGGAGAGGTTGGCGAGACGGGTGGCCAGAGGTGTTGGCTTCCGCTCTCTGCCCTCTCCTCCGTCATCCTCGGGCTTGACCCGAGGATCCACTGCATCCGCGAAAACGCACGTCTTCTGACTTAGGCGGCCTTGTCGGCCTTGAGGCTGTCCTCGAGCGAATAGGAGTCGAGAATGCCCTGCAGCAGGCCGTCGGCGGCGGACCAGTCGTAGGTGCGGAAGGCGTGGTTCTTCGTCACGAAGGTCGCGCCGGCATAGAACATCTCGTACTGGTGATGGCGCGAGCCGAATTCGGAGCCGACGGCATCCCAGGCGAGCTTGTAGAATTTCACCCGGTCCCGCGAGGAGGCGGCCGGCGACTGCTGTGTCTTGTCGATGAGGCGCGCCAGCTCCGGATTGCCGAAATCCTCGACCGAGGAGGGCAGCATGATCATGCCGCCGCCGGCAAGCTCGCGCAGCGTGTTGAGGATCTTCGGATAGAGCTGCTGGGTCAGCACCTGCGCGCTGTAGAGCGTGCCGGCATCCGGGATGAAATACGGCCCGACCTGCTTGCCCTTGGCCTCCATCGCCGCGACCAGCGCATCGACCATGCCGGCCTCGGCGGCGAGCTGGCCGAGCATCTCCCGCACCTGCGGGAACTGCGAGATGCCGTTGACGTCGGTGGTGCGCTTGGCGATGCCGACGAGGAAGCGGAGCTTGACCGAAAGGCGGATCATCGCCTGGTAGTTCTGGTAGACATGCGCGGGCGTCGCATGGAACTGCCTGGCGCACATGGCGACATCGCCGTCGACGAAGACGCGATCCCACGGCACCTTCACGTCGTCGAAATAGAGCACGGCGTCGTTCTCGTCGAAGCGGCTCGCCAGCGGGTTGTCGAAGACGGAGGGCGCAGCTGCCTCGTAGGACTTGCGCGACAGGATCTTCAGGCCCTTGGCGTTCATCGGGATGGCGAAGGAGAGGGCGTAGTTCTCTTCGCCCGCCTTCAGCGGCTGGATGCAGGTGACGAAGACCTCGTTGGCGACAACGCCGCCGGTCGCCAGCATCTTGGCGCCGCGCACGGTGATGCCCTCGGCGTCACGGTCCACCACGCCGGCCGTCAGGTACGGATCGGCCTGCTCGGCCGCACCCTTGGAGCGGTCGGCCTGCGGGTTGATGATCACATAGGTGAGGTAGAGGTCGTTGTCGCGGGCGTATTTGTAGTAGTCGGCGAGGTTGCGGGCGAATTTCGGATTGTAGTCCTCGAAGACATTGAGGCCCATATACATGCCGGCGATGCAGGAGGCGACATGGTCGGGCGCGCGGCCGAGGAAGCCGCCGTGCAGGCCCGTCCAGGCTTCCAGGCCGGCGCGGCGCTTGACGAGGTCCTGATAGCTGCCCGGCAATTCCCAGATGCGGTTGGCGCGCCCGCCATCCGGCGTCGCGAAGGTCATCAGGTCGGCATTTTCCGGGGCCTTCGCGAAGTCGAACATCGTCTCGACCGAACGGGCGACGTTGCGGAAGGCGTAATGGTTCGTCACGTCGTCGACACGCGCGCCGTTGATGAAGATCTCGCGGCCGTCGCGCAGGCTGGCAAGATGCTCCTTGCCGGATTTGGTCTCGGACTTGCTCATGGGTCTATCCTCCAGAGGGTTTCAGTAATGCAGGGGCAGGGGCCAGGCATCGACGTCGATGCGCGGGCCGGCGACGCTGTGATAGCGGCCGCGGAAGAACAGCAGCGGTTCGGCCGCCGTGTCGGACGTGCGGAAATTCACCACGCGGCCGAGGAAGATCAGGTGGTCGCCGCCGTCGTGGCAGGCATAGGGCTCGCACTCGAACTGGGCGATGGCATTGGTGAGGCGCGGCGCGCCCCTGTGGCCCTCGGTGTGGTGCACGCCCGCCCACTTGTCGCTCGCCGCGCGGGCGAACTGATTGGAAAGATGCTCCTGCGTGCGGGCGAGAATGTTGACCACATAGGCATCCGCCTCGCGCAGCGCCTGCAGGCTGAGGGCCTTGAGGCCGACCGAAAACAGCACCAGCGGCGGATCGAGCGAGACCGTGTTGAACGAGGTCATCGTCATGCCGATCTTCTCGCCCGCGCCGGTCTTCGCCGTGACGATGGTCACGCCCGTCGCATATTCGGCAAGCGCATTGCGGAACTGCCGCTCGTCCATCGCCCGTCCTCCCTAGCGATATTTTGCAATATAGCTAAGTTATAAAGCTATTTTTGGACACTGTCAACGCAGTGATATTTCACTGCGAAAAACATGCGCCATGGCGCCTTCCGCTGGCATTGCCGTGTCTTGGAGAGGGTGTCGCGGCCGGTCGGCTCCGCAAGGGCGCGCTCTGTTTCGACATGCCGGGTGCAACGGTCCTGCCGCGGCGCGCCGTCCGGCGGGCCACGGAGATATCGAGCAGCGAGATGAGGAGGGGATACGGCTTCTGCCGCTATTCTAATCCAGAGCAGGTCAGGTTCAGATTCAACCAGACATGCTCCAAATTCTTTTGTTTTCGTCTGTCTATTCGGGAAACCCGGTTCCCACTTTTCCCTGACAAACTCTAGTCCCGTCGTTTTCCCGGACAGGAAACGCGCGCGGTCAGGGCGCGGTGAAGGTGCCCGTGTCGAGGAAGGTCTCGATGGCGCGGCTCCAGGGGGCGATGTCGATGCCGTTGGCCGTCAGCCAATCCGGGTTGAAGTAGCTGCCGGCATAGCGGTCGCCGCTGTCGCAGATCAGCGTGACGAGCGAGCCTTCGCGGCCTTCCCTGATCAACGCGTCGGCAATGGTGAGGAGGCCGAAGAAATTGGTGCCCGTGGACGCGCCGACACGTCGGAAGAGCCGGTCGGAGAGCACATGCGCGGCGGCGATGGAGGCGGCGTCCGGCACCTTGATCATATGGTCGATGACCGTCGGGATGAAGGACGGCTCGACGCGCGGCCGGCCGACGCCCTCGATGCGCGAGGAGGCGGTGCAGGTCGTCTCGGCATCGCCGTTCTTCCAGGCGTCGTAGAAGACGGAGTTCTCGACATCCGTCACGCACAGGCGCGTGGCGAGGTTGCGGTAGCGGATGTAGCGGCCGATGGTGGCCGAGGTGCCGCCTGTGCCTGCGCCCATGATCACCCAGCTCGGCACGGGATGGGCCTCGCGCTCCATCTGGCCGAAGATGCTTTCGGCGATGTTGTTGTTGCCGCGCCAGTCGGTCGCGCGCTCGGCATTGGTGAACTGGTCGAGATAGTGACCGCCCGTTTCCGCCGCGATACGGGCGGCGGTCTCGTAGACCTCGCCGGGCTTGTCGACGAAGGCGCAGCGTCCGCCGAAGCGCTCGATCACGTCGATCTTCGTGCGGCTGGTGCTGCGCGTCATGACGGCGATGAAGGGCAGGCCGAGCAGATTGGCGAAATAGGCTTCCGACACCGCCGTCGAGCCCGAAGAGGCCTCGACCAGTGTCGTGCCCTTGGAAATGCGGCCGTTGCAGATGCCGTAGAGGAACAGCGAACGGGCGAGGCGGTGCTTCAGACTGCCGGTCGGGTGGGTGCTCTCGTCCTTCAGGTAGATGGAGATGCCCTTCAGCCCCTTGAAGACCGGATTGACCAGATGGGTGTCGGCCGAGCGGCGCGCGTCCCCTTCCAGGATGCCGATGGCGTTCTGCGCCCAGGCCCTGTCCGCGCAATCGGGCGAGGGTACGGTTTCCAGGTGAAAGAGGGTGCTGTCCATGCGGGTCGGTCCTTTTGCAATGCGCCAGCCGTGTCTTCGGCGTCTGCACGCCGTTTTGCAAGGCCGATTCTTGCAAAAGCCCCCGGCCTGCGCCAGGGCAGGCGGCCGAAATCCCGTCAATTTCCCCCTTGGCTTCCTTGCGACGCTTTGTCCGCATCGGACGGGTGACAGGCGAGCATGCAGGCAATATACCATCAATATTCGCGTGGCCTGGAACCTGTGACATGAAGAACTGGCATCCCGACCTCAGCCGGAGCGGCAATCCCCTCTATATCGCGCTGGCCGACCTCATCGAGATGGACCTGCGCAGCGGGACGCTTTCGGCAGGCGACAAGCTGCCGACGCATCGCGATCTCGCAAGGCGCCTTGCCATCGACGTCACCACCGTCGCCCGCGGCTATCTGGAGGCGCAGAAGCGCGGGCTCGTGCAGTCCCATGTCGGCCGCGGCACCTTCGTGACGGGGCGCGGAGAGGGCGCGAGACCGGACGTCGCGCCCGATGCAAGGCGCGCTGCCCTCATCGATCCGTCCATGAATATGCCGCCGGAGCCGGACGATCCGGTGCTTGTCGCCCGCATGCGCGAAGGGCTTTCGGCGCTTGCGGCCGATCTCGTGCCGCTGCTCCGCTATCAGGCCTTCGGTGGTGCGGAGATGGATCGCGAAGCCGCAGTCCTGTGGCTCGCCCGCCGTGGCCTCATGCCACCCGCAGAGCGCATCTTCGTGACGCCGGGCGCCCATCCCGCGCTGCTGGCCATCTTCGCCACGCTGGCGCGGCCGGGCGAAGCGGTGCTGTCGGAAGCGATCACCTATCCCGGCATGCGCTCGATCGCCGCGCAACTGCGCCTGCGGCTCTCCGGCTTGCCGATGGATGACGACGGCATCCTGCCGGACGCGTTCGCAGATGCCTGTGAGCGCGAGGCGCCCAAGGCACTCTATCTCAATCCGACGCTGCACAATCCGCTGACCTTGACCATGCCTGCCGCCCGCCGCGCCGCCCTTGTCGTCGTGGCGCGCAAGTACCGGGTGCCCATCGTCGAGGACGACGCTTACGGTTTCCTTCCGCAGGAAGGCCCCTTGCCGCTCGCGGCGCTGGCGCCGGAACTGACCTGGTATATCGGCGGTCTGTCGAAATGCATCGGCGCGGGCCTCCGGCTCGCCTATGTCGCCGCGCCCGACGACGGCCGCGCCGTCTGGTCTTTCGCCGGGGCAATGCGTACCGGCAATGTCATGGCCTCGCCGCTGACCACGGCGCTGGCAACGCGCTGGATCGGCGACGGCACTGCCGACGCGATCCTCGGTGCGTTGCGCGTGGAGGCCGAGGCGCGGCAGGCGTTGGCCGCCAGCCTGCTGCCGGCCGGCAGCTATCGCGCCGCTCCGCTCGCCTTTAACATCTGGCTGCCACTGCCGCACGGCTGGACGCGCTCGACCTTCAGCGCCCATATGCGCGCCTCCGGGCTCGGTGTCGTTGCCAGCGATGCCTTCGCCGTCGATGGCGCGCCGCCCGAGGCGGTTCGCGTCTGCCTCGGTGGGCCCATCCCGCGGCCGCGCCTTCAGACGGCGCTGGAATTCATGGCCCATGCCCTGGAAGGGCCGCCGGAAATGGCCGGCTCCTTCTTCTGATCCATTCAATCCTGCATCGTTTCTTTTGGGGCGCGGCTTTCCGCGCGCCCCTGCGTCAGTATGTCTGATCGACAAATTGACTGCATGATTGCATCTATATGATCGTATTGAATGACAGGATTGATTGGTTTCCAGAAAGGGCAAGCCATGAACGAGACCTATCCGCCGCTGCCGCCCATGCAAACGGGTATCCGGGGTCGCTGCCCGCGCTGCGGCCAAGGACATCTCTTCAAGGGATTTCTGACCCTCGCGCCGCAATGCGAGGCCTGCGGGCTCGACTATTCCTTCGCCGATCCGGCCGATGGTCCGGCCTTCTTCGTCATCTGTTTCGCCTGCGTGCCGAGCGTGGCGCTCGCCGTCTGGCTGGAGGTCGCCTTCGGCGCCTCGCTGCTGACGCAGCTTCTGGTGACGGGACCGTTCATGCTGCTGACCTGCATCCCGCCTCTGCGTCCGCTCAAGGGCTGGCTGGTGGCGAGCCAGTTCTTCTACAAGGCCGAAGAGGGCAAGCTGGTCCGCCGCGCCGAGTGAGGCGCGGCGCGCCGGAGACGTGACCTCTATTTTTCGAGGCCGAGTTTTGCAATGACGGCTTCCGTCAGCCGCTCGCAGCGTGCGCCGGCAAAGGGGAAGGCATCGATCAGCACCGGGCCGATCCGTTCCTCCAGCCGCGTGCGGATCAGCTTTCGCGCCCGGTGCAGGCGCGTCTTCACCGTCGCGGCCGGCAGATCGAGCAGCGCCGCCGTCTCTTCGACGCTCAGGCCCTCGATGACGCGGGCGACGAAAACGAGACGGAACGTCTCGGGAAGCGCGTCGGTCGCCTCCTCGACGAGGTGGAGAAGCTGTCGCTGCGCCATGACGCGCTCCGGGTCGGCGGTGGAGGTGGAGGAAAGCGGGAAGGGAATGATCTCGGCCTCTGCCACGGGCGGGACGGCGCGCTTCAGCCGCTTGCGGGCGCGCAGCCGCATCAGCGCGGCATTGAGCGCGATGCGCGAAAGCCAGGTCGAGAGCGAGGCCTCGCCCGCAAACGTATCGAGATTCGCGAAGGCCTTCAGATAGGCCTCCTGCAGCGCCTCCTCGGCATCCGCATTGTCGCGCAGCACGGCGCGCACGAGCCGGTAGAGGCGCTGATTGTGCGTCCGGATGATCTGCCTGACGGCATCGGCCTCGCCGGCGGCAGCGCGGCGCACGAGCGCCGCCTCCTCGTCGGAGGGGGAGGGAAGGGACGTCATCTGCGGTTGGGGCATCGGCATGCTCCTTTCGGGATCCATTGGATGCCGATCTTTCCGCAAGGTTCCCGCCGGGCGTCTTTTTGTTTTCCTTGGTCCCGCGTGCAAATCGCCTCGCGCTCTCGCCGGATTTTGCCCGGTTACCGCTTCTGCGGCGCGAAGGGAACGACCTCGACGCGCTGATCGCCCACCGTGCCGTCCGCCTCTACGACCGCCTGCCAGCGGCGGTTGCCGCAGCGTACGGTCAGCCGCCAGCGGCCGGCATCCTCTCCTTCGCCGCGCTCGACGCGCGAGGCGACGAAGCCGCGGCGCATCATGTCGCGGAAGGTCTCGACGGGCCAGCCGAAGCGCGCGGCGAGGAGATCCGCCGGCAACAGGAATTCCCCCGCCTCGTCCCGGTCGAGCGTTATCGCCGCGTTCATTGCAGGGCCTCCCGCGAAATGGGGGCGATCTGCATGGAGTCTTCGCCGCGGTGGAAGGCGATGGCGAGGCGGAAGGAATGGGCGATGCGCAGCGCCCGATCGAGGAAGAGATCGGCAACGGCGGGCGGGCAGAGCCGTTCGACCGTGCCGCGGAAGAGCGTCAGCCATCGACGGAAATGCGCTTCCCCAAGTTCCGGGATCGCAAGATGCGGCGGCAGTGGCCGGCCCTCGTAGCGGTCGGTGCGCAACAGCGTCGCTGACCAGAAATCGCACATCCTGGCAAGGTGCACCGGCCAGTCCTCCGGTGCGATACGACCGTTGAAGACCGGCCCGAGCAGGTCGTCCTTGCGGATCTCGTCGTAGAAACCATGCACGACGGCATGAACCATCGCCTCGTCGAGGACGTCCGGCAGCGGGTTGCCGTCGACGACAATGGTGCGCTGGGGTGCGGAACGGCCTTTCATCGGATTGCCCTGTCGCCGGTGTAAGGGGCGGATGTGAAGGAAAGCGTCGAACGGAGAATCATGTCGTCGTCTCACGCAGCATTCGCATCGATGCCAAGCAGGGGGGCGAGCGCGCCCCGGTTTCGCACGATGTCCGCGAGGGTGTATTTGTCGAGTACGGCAAGGAACGCGCCGAGCGCTTCGTGCAGCATGCCCTTCAACCGGCAAGCCGGCGAGAGCGCGCACGCTCTTCCTCCGCCTCCCGCCTGCATGCATTCGGCCAGCGAGAACTCCTCTTCCGTGGCACGCACGAGGTCGCCGACAGCGATGTCTTCCGGTGCCTTGGCAAGACGGATGCCGCCGGCGCGGCCGCGGGTCGTTTCGATGAGGTCGAGACCGCGCAACGTCTGCGCCACCTTGAGCAGGTGGTTGCGCGAAAGCCCGTAGGCCTCCGCCACATCGTTGACCGTACAGACCCCATCCGGCCGCGTCGCGATGTAGATCAGCATGCGCAAGGCATAGTCCGTATGAAGCGTCATCCGCATGGGCAAGTCCCCGGACCCATGGCGGGCCGACTGGCGTTGCATAAAAGGGTATTTCGCATACCAGTTTTAATGCAAGCGCCCCGACCATGAAAGTGCAATAGCGTCGCAGTCCGAATGCCAGTCGTTCCTAAATTAGGGAATGCTCGCATTTGCATATTTCCGCCATTATTCTGCGATGCTGGGTTGTATGCAATGGTGTTCCGTGGCACTCAGTACCCGGTTTGGGGACCGGGCTGTCATGATGACGGAGCTCGCCCATGCATGCTTAGGGGCGGGAAATGAATCGGCATTCTGGCAGTCGGTCGCGCGTGATGCGCGGCTATGGCATTCAATGGGCGCTCCTGCTTCAGCTTTTGCTGGCCGTCTGTGCCGCCGCCTTGATGCCGTCTTCGGCCGCCGGAGCCCTCTCGTCGAACGCCAATCTCAGTGGGATCGGTTTTACGCAAGGGGGAATGACGCCGTCCTTTTCGGCGAACACGCTGTCCTACAACGTCGCCCTCGGGAACAGTACGCCGTCGACGGGCATCCAGGCGTATCTGGAAGACCACCCGCTTTCGCAGATGACGATTACCACGGCGGCAGGCACGTCTACGCTCCAGCACGGCGTCATACGGCTCATCCCCCTCGACGTCGGTCCCAATGTCGTGACGATCCATGTGACCGCGGAGGACGGCACCACGAAGGACTACACCGTCACGATCACCCGCGCCGCGCCGCCGCCGAATCTCAATCTTTCCTTCCTTTCGCTTTCCTCCGGCTTCCTGAACCCCGGCTTTTCGTCGAGCACGCTGAGCTACACCGCAACGGTCGGCAATGCCGTCGACAAGATCCAGGTGACGCCGACGGCGGCGGATGCGGCCGCAACGACGATAACCGTGAACGGCGCCACCGTTGCGTCCGGCACGGCTTCCGGCGACATTCCTCTGTCGGTCGGCACAAATGCCATAACGGTGGAGGTCTCCGCGCCGAGCGCGACGCCGCAAACCTATAACGTGACCGTGACGCGGTCGCCGCCGTCTTCGGACAATACGCTAATCGGTATCGGCCTTTCACAGGGATCGCTGGATCAATCCTTCTCTCCCGGCACGCTCAGCTATACCGCCACCGTCGTGAACAGCGTACCAGCTGTCAGAATAACGCCCTATGCGGCGGATACGGCATCCTCCATCACGGTGAATGGCCAGACGGTTGTCTCGCACACGGCGTCCAGCCTGATCGCCCTGACACCCGGCGCCAACACGGTGACCATCGAGGTCTTTGCGCCGGACGGTACGGGGCCGAAGATCTATACGCTGACGGCCAACCGCGCGCTGTCGGCCAATGCCGATCTTGGGGCGCTCATCCCGTCCGTCGGCACGATGACGCCGACCTTCGATGCCGCGACGACGAGCTACGCCTTGTCCGTTCCCAACGCCAATACCGCGGTCAACTTCACCCCGTATGCCGATCCGGCAGCATCGATCACCGTCGATGGTGTCCCGCATACGTCCGGTACCGCCTCTGCCGACGTCTCCCTGCCGACGCCGCTGACGCCCGTGACGATCAATGTCGTGGTGACGGCGCAGGATGGCACGACGACGAAGACCTATCAGGTCGTCGCTACCCGACAAGGTCCGCCACCGCCCTCGGCGGACGCCGACCTAATCGGCATCGGCCTTTCCAACAGTGGGCTGACGCCGAGCTTCTCCGCAGGCCAGCTCAACTACACGTCCTCCGTCGGCAACAGCATACCGTCGATCCGCGTGACGCCCTATGCTTCGGACACGGCCGCGACCATTACGGTGAACGGCGATCCGGTGACGTCGCACGCCCAGTCCAATGCCATCCCGCTCGTGGTGGGTGACAACCCGATTACCATCGTGGTGAAATCGCCGAACAACGCGGTGACGAAGACCTATACGGTCACGCTCAACCGTGCGCCGTCGTCCAATGCCGATCTTGCCGGCCTCGACCTTTCCCGCGGCACGTTGAGCCCGAGCTTTGCCTCCGGCACGACAGGATATTCGGCCTCCGTCACTGGCATTTCCGAGATCACGGTGCGGCCAACGCTTGCCGATCCCACCGCGACGGTGCGGGTGAACGGCACCCTCGTCGCCACCACCACTGCCTCCGATCCGATCTCCCTGGCGGTTGGTGCAAACACCATCTCGGTCGTCGTGACCGCGCAGGACCTGACGACGGTCAAGACCTATACGCTGTCGGTCACGCGCATCCGCTCCTCCGTGGCGGATCTGGCGAACCTTTCGCTTTCGGGCGCTGCCCTCAGCCCGTCCTTCGCCACCGGCACCACCGGCTATACGGCTTCCGTGGCCAATAGCATCTCGACGATCACGGTGACGCCGACCGTCACCGACAGTCTCTCGACAGTGACGGTGAACAACACGACCGTTGCCTCCGGAACCGCTTCCACGCCGATCCCGCTTGTGGTCGGTCCCAACACCATCACGACCGTGGTCACCGCGGAAGACGGCACGACGAAGACCTATACGACGACGGTCACACGCGCCGCTTCGGCCGACGCGACGCTCTCGGCCCTCTCGCTGTCGAGCGGCACGCTTTCTCCGTCCTTCGCCACCGGCACGAAGACATATACGGCGTCTGTCGCCGATGCCGTGGCATCGGTCACAGTGACGCCGACAGCTGCCACCCTCGGTGCGACAATCACGGTCAATACGGTTGGTGTCGTTTCCGGCGGGACGTCCACGGCCATCCCCCTTGCCGTCGGCGCCAATGTCATCACCACGGTGGTGACGGCGCCGGATGGCGTGACGACCGACACCTATACCATCACCGTGACGCGCGCCGCGCCTGCATCCACGGATGCAAGCCTTTCCGGTCTCGTCCTGTCGAGCGGGACGCTTGCGCCGTCCTTTGTTTCCGGCACGACCGCCTACACGGCGAGCGTCGGAAATGCTGTCAGCACTCTGACGCTGACACCGACCGTTTCCGCCCTCGGTGCAAGCGTCGCGGTCAATGGCAATCCTGTCACGTCGGGCACGGCCTCCACGCCGATCTCTCTTGTCGTCGGTGCCAATGTCATCACCATGGTGGTGACAGCGCCGGATGGCGTGACGCAGCAGACCTACACCGTCACCGTCCAGCGCTCCGCTGCCACGATCGTCACCCTGACACCGTCGGCAGGCGCGCTCCCGGCCGCAACGAAGGGCACCGTCTATAACCAGCCGCTCACCGCGGCCGGCGGCACTGCGCCCTACAGCTATGCCGTCACGGCCGGTGCGTTGCCGGCGGGCATCGTACTCGACCCGTCTACAGGCGCCCTTGGCGGCACACCGGGTGCAAGCGGCGATTTTTCCTTCACCGTTACGGCAACGGACGCGGCCAGCGTAACTGGCTCTGCCGCCTATACGCTCAAGGTCAAGATCGCCGACGCGTCCTTCGCCTTCTCGCCTGCGGGCGGCGCGCTCAAGGATGCGATGGCCGGCGAGGACTACAGCCAGCCGATCTCCGCCACGGGCGGCAGCGGCGCGCTGATCTACAGCCTCGCTTCCGGCACCTTGCCCAAGGGGCTGGTGCTGAACGTCTCGACGGGCGAACTCACCGGTCCGCTCGCCGCCGATGCAACGGCCGGCGACCATGCCTTCTCCATTCAGGTGACGGACGGCAACGGTTCCACCGGAAACGCCGCCTTCACCCTGACGGTGAAAGCGCAGGCCGTCACCGCGTCCGATATCGTCGTGGAGGTTCCCGCCGGGTCGACGCCGAACAACGTCTACCTCAATCGCGGGGCGACCGGCGGGCCGTTCACCGGCGCGGATCTTGCCTTCGTCGAACCGGCCAATGCCGGCACGGCGACGATCATCCGCGGCGAACTCGCCCAGGCCGGCCCTGCCGCGACCCCGGCCGGCTGGTATCTGAAATTCGCGCCGGACCCGGCCTATTCCGGCACGGTGCGTGTGGGCTATCGCCTTGTCGGCGCGCTCGGCACGTCCAATACCGGCGTCGTAACCTACAAGCTGATCCACGATGCGGCCGAGGTTGCGTCGGACATCGACGCGCTCGTCCATGGTTTTGTCGAAGCGCGGCAGAACATGATCTCTTCGTCCATCAAGGTGCCCGGGCTTCTGGAGCGGCGGCAGATGATGGAGGCAACGGACCCGGTCACGGCACGCATGACGCCTTCGGAAGACGGCATGGCGGCCACGTTCTCGACCAGCCTCAACCAGATGGAGGCCGCGCGAAACCACGCCGATGGCGTGAGTGGCGGTGTGCTGTCGCCGTTCAACATCTGGATCGACGGCGTGCTCCTTGCGCACAAGCGCGACCAGAACGACGGCAAGTGGGGCAGCTTCGCGATGATCAATCTCGGGGCGGATTACCTGCTCAACGAGCGGGCGCTGGTCGGCTTCTCGCTCCATTTCGACCGGATGACCGATCCGGCCGATGCCGATGCGGAACTGACGGGCAATGGCTGGCTGGCCGGTCCCTATGCGTCGCTGGAAGTCGGGCGGAACCTCTTCTGGAATGCCAGCCTGCGTTATGGCGGCTCGTCCAACGACATCGATACGGCCTTCTGGGGCGGCACGTTCGACACCACGCGCTGGATGGCCGACACCAGTCTCGAGGGACGGTGGGATATCGACGAGCAAACCGTGCTGACGCCGAAACTGCGCGTGGTCTACTTCTCGGAAACGGTGGACGACTATGCCGTGAAGGATGCTTCCGGCAACACGGTCGCCATCGAAGGGTTCGACGAGGAGCAGTTCCGTGTCAGCCTCGGCGCGGAGATCGCACGCTCCTTCACGCTGGAAAGCGGCGCGAAGGTCACGCCGAAGCTGGGTGTCACCGGCGGGTTTTCGGCGCTCGACGGTTCCGGCGCCTTCGCCTCGCTGACCGCCGGCGTCTCGGTCGAGACGGCAGACTTCTGGATGCTGGATGCAAGCCTGCTCCTCAACGTCGCGGAAGAGGGGGAGACATCCGCGGGCGGGCGCATCCGGGCGGCGAAGCAGTTCTGACACACGCGCTCAAGGCCCTGGATGGACGGTCAGCCGGCGCGGGGGATTCTGCTGTCGGCGTCGCCGATGACGAGGGCGGTCGCGGGGGAAAGGCCGCGTTCCCTGAGGGCGGAAAGCGCGTGCTGGGTGGCCTTGCGGTTGAAGCGGCTGGCGAGCACGGCAAAGCGGGCGGCGGCCATTTCCACGGCCGGGAGCGGCTTCGGCTGATCGACGCGGCCGGCATAGACGAGCACGAGGTCGAAGTCGGTGCCTTCCGCGTCGAGCCAGTCGACGAGAGTTCCGGTGTCGAGACCCCGGCGCGTCGAGACGCGCGGCGAGCGGCGGCCGGCCGGCATCAGCCAGAAGCCCGGCACCCGTGCCGGGTTGATGAAGTCTCCCTCGATCCGCTGCAGCGAAATGGAATCGTGCAGGCCGGGAAGGCCGACGGCGGAGGCCTGACGCGTCAGACCGGCCTCGGGCTCTGCGTCGACCAGGAGCACGCTCGCGTCCTCGCGCGCGATAGCACGCGCCAGCTGGAAGGCGGTGCGGGAGGCATCGGTCTGCGCCTCGGGGGCGTAGAGCACGATGCAATGGTTCGGCTGGCCATCCGCCTCGAGCAGCAATTGCCGGGCGATATCCGCATAGCCGCCCTCGACGGGTGGAGCCTGTCGTGGCCGGGCAAGGCGCGCGGGTCTTTCGAGGCGTTCCTCGTGGTTTTCGGCGGCAGGCTCTGTGTTGTCGCCCTCTTCTTCGATCTGCGCGCGACGGGGTTCTTTCCGGCGGCGGCGGAAGCGGGAGAGGAGGCGGGCCAGCAGACTTTCACGCGCGGGCCGGGCTTCCCGTTCCGGCGTCACGGCAGCCTCTTCCGGCAGCTTGCGGTCGCGTACGAGGGCGATGCCGCAGCCCAGCAACAGGCCCAGCAGGGTCGCGCCGGCGATGATGAGCGAACGCTTCGGGCCTGCCTTGGAAAGCGGCGGCTGGGCGACGGAGATGATCTGCGGGTTTTCGCTGATGGTGCGTTCCTGGCCGGAAAGCTGGCGGGTACGCAGCAGGAAGGATTCGTAGACGGCGCGGTCGCTGGCAAGCTTGCGTTCCATTTCACGCAGCCGCACCATCGACTGGTCCGCCTCGTTGAGGCTTGCCTTCAGCGCCGTGAGGTTCTTGCGCAGGAATTCGCGCTGGCTCTTCAGCTTCTCGCCATTGCGCGCAAGCGAGGTGGTGAAGTCCTTCAACTGCTTGTTCAAGAGCGCCGCCACCGCCTGCGTGCGCGCCCGCGCGCTGACAAGCGAGGGGTGGCGTTCGCCGAAGGACGAACGCAGCACCGATTCCTGCTCCTGCGCGGTATGATAGCGCGTGCGTAGCTCGATGATGGCGGGCGACAGCGCGGAGTCCGGCGTGGAGCGGAGATAGTCGGGGTTGGAGCGGGCAAGCGCCAGTTCGGAGATCAGCGCCTCGTTCTCGGCAATGCTGGCGGAGATCTTGTTGATCTCGGTGTTCGTCTCGGTGATCTGCTGTTCGGCGGGCGTGCGGCCGCCGACGTCGAGGAGATTGTGTTCGGCCTTGTAGACCTGGATGGCACGGTCGCCGTCTTCCACCGTCTTTTCGAGGCTGGCAAGCTGCGCCGAAAGATCGGTCGTGGCCTGCCGCACGACACCGTTGTTCATCTCGGCGCGGGTCTCGATATAGGTGTTCGCGATGGCGTTGGCGATGCGGGCGGCCTTCTCCGGATCGAAGGCGGTGACGGAGAGGTCGATGACGAAGCTCGCCTTGTTGAGCGTCGCCGCGATGCCGGTCTGCAGCGTCGCGAGCGCCTTCTTGGCGCGCTTGTCCGCGTCGGGCTCGTAGGGTTGCGCGGCGCCGAAATCCGGGTCGTCGGCAAGGCCTTCCGATTTCACGACGGCGGAAAGAACCTTCACCGAGGTCAGGATGTATTGCTGGTTCAGGGTGCGCGCCTCGGTGGCGCCGCTCGTGCCGTAGAGTTCGTTCTCCACGACGCGCGAGCCCTCCGGGTCGACGAGGATGCTGGTCGTGGAAACGTAATAGCTCTTGAGAAGCTGGGACAGGAAGACGGACGCGCCGAAGAACAGTGCGGTGATGGCGACGATCATCAGGAAACGATTGCGGAGGACAGAAAAAAGGTGCGCAAAATCAATCTGCGGGACGGTGCCCGTGCCATCGGCGTCCTCGCGCGCGGCGTTCGATTGAGATGAGTCGACCATGCTTTTACCGTTCAGGCGATCCTGTGCGTCGCGACGGGAATCACGACTTTCCGCCCAAATCGTATTTTCGAGTTCTTAAGATACCATTTACCGTACTTCTTCACTCTTTATGCACGGATGCTACTATTCGGCGGCATGTCTGTGATGGTGGCCGTGAGCGGCATTGCCGTCATCATCGGCGTCTGCCTCTGCACCGCCGGCGCTCGCCCTGATACCGAGAACCTTGGCGAGTTTTTGGGCTGCGCTGTCCCATGTGAAGGTTTCGGCGCGGCGTTTGCCG